>CBDVDY010000128.1:0-7714 GCA_965372875.1 uncultured Alphaproteobacteria bacterium
TGGCGTCGAGCTCCTGCTTGCCGGGAAAGGCCCTCTCATACTGCTTGGTCTTGAAGGCTTTGAACTCCGGGTCCTCGAACATCGAGTTCAGGGGATCGGCGGTGAGCATCTTGAGTTTACGTTCGGTCTCCTTTTCCTCGTCGAGGGTCAAGGGCGTGCCCGGGGCGGAGCCGCCGCCGCCGAGCAGGGTTCTGCTGTGGAATGACATTGTCTTCTCCCTGGTTGAGCGTTTACGTCCAATACGTACTTATAAAACAGCACGTAAAATTCTATATACGCACCAAGGAGGGCGCGCCAAGAACAAAATATACTTATTAATCAGAACGAATATGGCGTGAGGGAGGCGTGACGGCGAATCTCGGAAGGTGATGGGCATGCGCCCGGCGGCGTGCCCGGGGCTTTGCCCTTCGCTTGGCCTCAGAGGCCGAGCAGGGCGGCGACGTGATCGGCGATGGCGAGGGAAGCGGTCAGGCCCGGCGATTCGATGCCGTATAGGTTGACCAGGCCGGGGACGGAATGGTCGGCCGGGCCCTGGATGGCGAAATCGGCGAAAGAGGCGTCCGGGCCGTGCAACTTGGGCCGGATACCGGCGTAGCCGGGCAGCAGCGCGCCGTCCGCCAGCCCGGGCCAATAGCGGCGAATGGCGTCATAGAATTTGTCCGCCGCGCCCGCCTCGACACTATAGTCGATGCCGTCCACCCATTCGATGTCGGGGCCGAACTTGGCCTGGCCGCCCAAATCGCGGGTGTAGTGCAGGCCGAGCGAGCCCGGCACCGGCACCGGATAGATCAGCCGGCGGAACGGCGCCGGCCCGGAAAGCGTGAAATAGCTGCCCTTGGCCAGATGCCGGGCCGGCACCGCCGCCGGCGCCAGTCCGTCGAGCGAGGCGGCCACGGATTGGGCGCCAAGACCGGCGCAATTGACGAGTGCGCGGCAGTCGAGGGTCAGGGTTTCGATTTTCTCCGGCCCGCCTTTCCCGCCGGCGCCGGCGCCGCTCTCGACCCGCCCACTTTCCACACGCAGGGTCAGGCCGTCCTCTCCCACCCGGCCGCCGGCGACCCGGCTGTGCAAGGCGATCACCGCGCCGGCGTTTTCGGCGTCGCCCTGATAGGCCAGCATCAGGCCGTGGCTGTCGATGATGCCGGTGGACGGCGAAAGCAGGGCCGCCTCGCCGGCGAGTTCGGGCTCCATCGCCCGCAGCGCCGCCCGGTCGAGCCGTCGCAGATCGTCGACCCCGTTGGCCCGGGCGCTTTCCTCGATGCCGGCCAGGGCCTCCTCCTCCGCCGGCTCGGCGGCGACGATCAGCTTGCCGACGCGGTCGTGGGCGACGCCCCGATCCTTGGCGTAGGCGTAAAGCGCCACCTTGCCGGCGACGCAAAATCGCGCCTTGAGGCTGCCCTTGAGGTAGTACAGCCCGGCGTGGATCACTTCGGAATTGCGCGAGCTGTTGCCGGTGCCGATGGCACCCTCCGCCTCCAGCACCACGACCTCGCGGCCGGCCAGCGCCAGGCGCCGCGCCACCGCCAGCCCCACCACGCCGGCGCCCACCACCACGCTGTCGACCGATTCCGCCATGTCTGCCATTATCTCATTGAAAATGCGTGATTTCTCTTAATTTCAGGACCATTCTTCGAGGCCGCCGCCGGCCTTTGCCCAGGCCGGCCGGGCAACCCGCTTGACCGCGCCGGGGCGACGGTCCAGCATAGGTTCCGAACAATCAACCAGCGAGTGGACCCGCCTATATAGCGGGTTATACAGGGAGTGTAGTGATGCGAAAACTGACTGCGATTCTGGTCGGCGTGACGGTCGCCGGCTTCGCCTGGGCTGCGAGCGCGGCGACGTGGGACATGCCGACGCCCTATGGCGAGACCAATTTCCATACCGTCAACATCAAGCAGTTCGCCGCCGACGTAAAGGCGGCCACGGGCGGGGCGCTCGAGATCAAGGTGCACAGCGGCGGCTCGCTGTTCAAGCATCCCGACATCAAGAACGCGGTGCGCGGCGGCCAGGTGCCGATCGGCGAATTCCTGCTCTCCCGCCTCTCGAACGAGAGCCCGGTGTTCGGAATCGACGGCATTCCGTTCCTCGCCTCGACCTATACCGACGCGCGCAAGCTTTGGGCCGCCGCGCGGCCGGCGACCGAAAAGCTCATGGACAAGCAGGGCCTGATGGTGCTCTACGCCGTGCCGTGGCCGGGCCAGGATCTCTATGCCAAAAAGGCGATCAACTCGGTCGGCGACCT
Source organism: uncultured Alphaproteobacteria bacterium (assembly GCA_965372875.1). Lineage (GTDB taxonomy): Bacteria > Pseudomonadota > Alphaproteobacteria > CBDVDY01 > CBDVDY01 > CBDVDY01. The sequence continues at coordinate 2,243 of CBDVDY010000128.1, forward strand.
GAAGGGCATGAAGTTCCGCGCCTACAACGCCGCGACCGAGCGGGTGGCGCAGCTCGCCGGGGCGGTTCCGACCCAGATCGAGCTCGCCGACATCGCCCAGGCGTTCGCCACGGGCCGGGTCGAGACAGTGATCACCTCGCCGTCCACCGGCGCCAACCACAAGTTCTGGGATTTCCTTTCGCACCATTACAAGATTCAGGGCTGGATGCCCAAAAACGTGGTGGTCGTGAACAAGAAGGCGTTCCGCCGTCTCGACAAGAAATCCCAGGCCGCCGTGCTCGCCGCCGCCAAGGCGGCGGAGGTGCGCGGCTGGAAGGCCTCGGCCACCGAGACGTCGACCAAGATCGCGATCCTCAAGAAGAACGGCATGAAGTCGGTCGATCCGAGCGACGCGCTGGTCAGCGGGCTCAAGAAGATCGGTAAAACCATGACCGAGGAATGGGCCAAGGCGGCCGGCGCGGACGGCGCCGCCATCCTCAAGGCCTATCGCAACTAGACGGGTAACGGGGCCGGCCGGGCAAATCGGCCGGCCCCGACCTTTCCCGGCACATCCCTCGCCTTCGGCTCCATAGACATGCTGCGCAGGATTCTTGACCACCTGTATCGCGGGAGCGGCGCGCTGGCGGCGTTCTTTTTATGCGCCATCGCCATCGTCGTGCTGCTGCAGGTCGGCGCCAACGTCGCCAACGACATCACCAAATGGCTCACCGGCACGCGTGGCGGCCTGTTGGTGCCGTCCTACGCGGATTTCGGCGGATTCTTCCTGGCCGCGACCTCGTTTCTGGCGCTCGCCTACACGCTCCGGGTCGGCGGGCATATCCGCGTCTCGCTGGTGCTCCAGCACTTGGGCGCCCGCAGCCGCCGCGTGGCCGAATTCTGGAGCGTCAGCGCGGGCGCGTTCATCGCCGGCTTTTTCACCTGGTACACGATCGGCCTGGCGCGCGAATCGCTCGAGTTCGACGACCGGTCCACCGGCATCGTTTCGATGCCGCTGTGGGTTCCGCAGGCGGTCATGGCGATGGGCCTGTTGATCCTGACGATCGCGCTGGTCGACGTGTTCGTCGGCCTGTGCCGCGGCCGGCGGCCGATCTATGTGGCGGTCGAGGACACGTCGCTGACCGAACAGACGCTCAAGGGCGAATAGGGCGGCGCATGGAACAGCTCTTCCTCTCGATCCTCCTGATCGTCGCCCTGTTCGCGTTCCTCGGCAGCGGCATCTGGGTCGCGGTCTCGCTCCTGGCCGTCGGCTTCGTCGGCATGACGTTGTTCACCGACGCGCCGGTCGGGCAGGTGATGGCGACCACCATCTGGGGCGCCAGCAATTCGTGGGCGCTGGCGGCGCTGCCCATGTTCATCTGGATGGGCGAGATACTGTTCCGTTCGCGCCTGTCGAAGGATCTGTTCGGCGGCCTGGCCCCGTGGATGGGCTGGCTGCCGGGCCGGCTGATGCACGTCAACATCCTGGGCTGCGGCGTTTTCGCGGCGGTGTCGGGCTCGTCGGCGGCGACCGCGGCGACCATCGGCAAGATGTCGCTGCCCGAACTGGAAAAGCGCGGCTACGACCGGCGCATGAGCATCGGCACGCTGGCCGGGTCGGGCACGCTGGGGCTTTTGATCCCGCCGTCGATCATCCTCATCGTCTACGGCGTGGCCACCGAGCAATCGATCGCCCGGCTGTTCATCGCCGGGGTTCTGCCGGGCGCCATGCTGGTCGGCCTGTTCATGGGATACGTGGTGATCTGGGCGCTCCTGAACCCGAGCAAGAACCCGCCGGGCGGCTTCCAATGGTCGCGTGTCTTCGCCTCGCGGCGGATCCTGTCCGCGGTGCTCGCCGCCGCGATCGGGCTTGCCGGCATGGTCTGGGCCTACGAGGCGGGCGTCGCCCCGTTCCGGACATCGGCGGTGCTGGGGATCGCGGCCGGCGCGGTGCTGATGCTGCTCGCCGTGCAGCCGATGCCGACGGCCAAAGTGGCGGCCGGACTGGTCCTGTTCGCCCGCGGTCTGTGGGTCCGGGTCGTCGCCTCGGCGCGGCTCATTCCGGTGCTGCTGCTGATCGCCGGAGTCATCGGCTCGATCTATTTCGGCTACGCCTCGCCGACCGACGCCGCCGCGGTGGGCGTGATGTTGTCGCTGGGGCTGTCGTGGATGTACGGCGACCTTAACCGCAAGACCTTCGTCGCCGGGCTGATGGGCGCGACCACGACGTCGTGCATGATCGCCTTCATCCTGGCCGGCGCGGCGTTCCTCACCGTGGCCATGGGCTTCACCGGCATCCCGCGCAGCCTGGCCACCTGGATCGACTCGATGCAGCTCTCGCCCTACATGCTGCTGGCGGCGCTGACCGTGTTTTTCGTCATTCTCGGCTGTTTTCTCGACGGCATCTCCGTCGTGGTGCTGACCACGGCGGTGATCCTGCCGATGGTCGAGGTGGCCGGCATCGACACCATCTGGTTCGGCATCTATCTCGTCATCGTCGTCGAGATGTCGCAAATCACCCCGCCGGTGGGATTCAACCTCTTCGTCCTGCAGGGGCTGACCGGCGAGGATATTCTGCAGGTGGCGCGCGCGGCGCTGCCGTTCTTCTTTCTGCTGATGATCGCGGTGGCGCTGATCGTCGCCTTCCCCGAAATCGCCACCTATCTGCCCGACGCGATGCTGTCGCGCTCGACCGGTTAGAAACCGCTTCGTAACCTTTGCCGCTTAAATAATGCGTTTGCGCCGCTTAAATGAAAGTGGCGGCAACGATTCGCCCCCGTGGGCGCGCCGAACACCAAGACGACGATTCCGTTGCTAGACAGATCGCGCATTCGATATACGGTTTGGGCTCTATGCCTCGCCGCGGCGGGGGCAGCCACAATATTGCTCGCCGCGCCCGCGCCCGCGCAGACACCGAAGAGCACGTTCTTCCGCATCGGCACCGGTGCTACCGGGGGCACCTATTTCCCGATTGGCGGGCTGCTCGCCAACGCCATCAGCAATCCGGCGGGCTCCCGCCCCTGCGACCGCGGCGGCAGTTGCGGCGTTCCCGGGCTGATCGCGGTGGCGCAGTCGACCGGGGGTTCGGTCGCCAACGTCGACGCCATCGCCGCCGGGCGCCTGGAATCGGGACTTTCGCAGTCGGACGTCGCCTACTGGGCCTATCACGGCACCGGCATCTATCGGAACAAAGGCAAGGTCGCCGGGCTGCGGGCGATCGCCAACCTTTATTCCGAAAGCCTGCATCTGGTGGTACGGCGGGGCGCGGGCATCCGCCGGGTCGCGGATTTGCGCGGCAAGCGCGTCTCGGTGGGGCCGAAGGAATCCGGCACCCGGGTGGACGCCGGTATCGTCTTGCAAGCGTTCGGGCTAAATGCCGCCGATCTCGACCTCCGTCTTCTCAAGCCGGGGCCGGCCAGCGACAGGCTCAGGGCCGGCGAGCTGGACGCGTTTTTCTTCGTCGCCGGCACGCCCGCCGCCGCCATCGCCGAGCTCGCCGAACACACCGACATCGCGCTGGTGCCGATCAACCAGCCCGACGCGTTGCGCATCAGCATCCGCTTTCCCTTCCTGTCCCAAGGCGTGATCCCGGCGGGCGTTTACAAGGGGGTCGGCCGGACGCCGACGCTTGCCGTCGGCGCGCAATGGGTCGTCGGCGCGCGGGTCGACGAGGCGATTGTCTATGGCATCACCAAGGCGCTGTGGCACGAGAACACGCGACGGCTCCTGGACCATGGCCACGCCGAGGGTCGATCGATCCGCCTGGAAAGCGCGCTCGACGGTATCGCCATTCCGCTGCATCCGGGCGCCGAGCGTTTTTACCGCGAGATTGGCCGGCTGAATTAGCGCGGCCTGGCTGCCGCCGAATCATGAATTGGCGATCACCAGCGCGTGCCGCACCTTCGCCGCGAGCTCGTGCTTGCGAAACGGCTTGTGCAGGAGTTCGACGCCCTCGTCCAGGCGCCCGTGGTGCACCACGGCGTCCTGGGTGTATCCGGACATGTACAGCACCGGCAAGCCGGGGCGGCGGCTAAGGATTTCGGTGGCCAGGTCGCGCCCGTTCATGCCGCCCGGCAGAACCACGTCGGTCAGCAGCAAATCGATGCCGCGCGCGCGCTCCGATATCGCCAAGGCGTCGAGCCCCGACTGGGCGTCCAGGGTTGCGTAGCCGAGATTCTGCAGAAGCACGATGGTCAGGGTGCGGACTTCGGGATCGTCCTCGACCACCAGCACAATTTCGCCGCGCCCCTCGGGCGCTTTTGGCTTGGCCTCGGCCGCCGGCTCGGGAGCGACCTCGTGCGTCGCCCGCGGCAGATAAATTTTGACCGTCGTGCCCTCGCCTTCCTCGCTGTAGATCCTGACGTGACCGCCCGACTGTTTGACGAAGCCATAAATCATGCTGAGCCCCAGGCCGCTGCCCTTGCCGACTTCCTTGGTGGTGAAGAACGGGTCGAAGGCGCGTTCCGCCATTTCCGGGCTCATGCCGGTGCCGGTGTCGCTGACCGCCAGCAGCACGTATTGGCCGGGCTCCACCTCGGCCTGCGCCGCCGCGTAATCGTCGTCGAGCCGGGCATTGCCGGTCTCGATGGTGAGCTTGCCGCCCGCCGGCATGGCGTCGCGGGCGTTGATGGCGAGGTTGAGCAGCGCGTTCTCGAGCTGCGAAGGATCGACTTCGCACCGCCACAGGCCGCCGGCGCTGGCGGCCACGACCTCGATCGTCTCGCCCAAGGTGCGCCGCAAGAGCTCGCCCATGCCCGCCACCAGCACCGACAGGTCGAGAAATCGCGGCTGCAGGGTCTGCTTGCGCGAAAAAGCCAACAGCCGTTGCGTCAGGTCCGCGGCGCGCCGGCTTGCCTTTGTCGCACGCGCCACGGGATCGAGGAGTTCGGTGTTGACCCCGATCATGTCCTCGAGAAGTTCCAAATTTCCCTGGATGACGGCCAGAAGATTGTTGAAATCGTGCGCCACGCCGCCGGTCAGCTGCCCCACGGCTTCCATCTTCTGGGCCTGCCGAAGCTGTTCCTCGGTGCGCCGCTGTTCGGTGACGTCGGATCCGATCGCGCCGACGCCGATGACGCGGCCGGCGCTGTCGCGCACCGGAAATTTGGTCATCCGGACCTGATGCACCGTTCCGTCGGTAAAGGTTGCGTCGAACTCGTGCTCGAGCGGCTCGCCCGTCGCCAGGACCTGTTCGTCCTGCGCGACGAATTCGTCGGCGAGGCTTCCGGGTTGCATGTCATGCGCCGTCTTGCCGATGGCCTCCTCATTGAATCCGTACCATTCCTCGAACTTCCGGTTCATCAGACGGAAGCGTCCCTCCGTGTCCTTGAGGAGCAGGGCGCTGGTGGAGTTGTCGACGACGGCGCGGAGCAGCTCTTCGCTTTCGCGCAGGGCCGTTTCCGCCCGTTTCATTTCCGTAATGTCGGCGCGGATTCCGATTATCCCGCCGCCGCGCATGCGCCGTTCCCGCGCCAGCAACCAGCGGTCGTTCTTGAG
>CBDVDY010000129.1:0-7624 GCA_965372875.1 uncultured Alphaproteobacteria bacterium
CGCGCTTGCCAGACAACGATGAGCGAGGCTCATCGCCGTCTGGTAATAGGCCGCGCCGCCGCTCCGCTCGGACGTTCGGACGCCCACAAGCCCGGCCCTGCTCGCCCGGACGCCCCGTCGCCGCCACCTGCCCCGCGCCGCCGCTCCGCCCGGACGCCCGGACACCCGGACACCCGGACACCCGCCCGCGCCACCCGGACGCCCATAGGCCGCCTCGCGCCGCCGCGGCCGAGCCTGCGCCGCGGCCCGCCCCGCGCCACGGCCCCCGCGCAGCCGCGCGGGCGTGGTCGGGCACCCCATGAGGTGCTCCCGCCCAATGACACGAATGCCCATCGGCTCGCACCCGCCCTGCCCCACGCCATCGCGCCCTCCACGCTCGATCGCCCGCCCCGTGCCCCCGTGCCCAGGCGCAGCCGCGCGCTGTCGCGACTTTTGGCGTTAATGCGAATTGGACGCATTCAAAATAATTTCCGCGAATCGGGCGTTGCGCTAAGGAACGCGCCTGGTCGCAAAACTCCGGGGCTCGAATTTCAGGCCGGGCCGGGCGGTCCTAGATATCCAACTCGGCTTCGGCGACGGCGATGCCGTCCGGGTCGGCGTACAAATAGTCGCCTTGGTTGATGGTGATGCCGGCGAAGGTGACGGGCACGCCGGTCTCGCCGATATCGTGCTTGATCGGGCGCCGGGGGCAGAGCGCCAGCGCCTTGATGCCGAGGTCGACTTCGGCCAGCTCGTGCCTGTCGCGCACCGCGCCATAGATCACCACGCCGGCCCAGCCGTTGCCGGCGGCGATCTCGGCGATCATGCCGCCGATCAGGGCCCGGGCGAGCGAGCCGCCGCCGTCCACCACCATCACCCTTCCCCCGCCCTCGGATTCGGCGAGCGCCCTGAGCTTGGTGTTGTCGTCCAGCGTGGTCAGCGTTACCACGGGCCCATGGAACAGCCGGCGGCCGCCGTAATCGGTGAACACCGGCTCGCACACGCGCAGCCTGTCGTCGTGGGCGTCGCAAAGGTCGGCGGTGCGGTAAATCGGCTCGGTCTGGCTCATGCTTTGGAATCCTTCGGTTTCGGGCCGGGCGGTTTCGGGCCTGGCTCAGGCGGTGAATTGGGCGATGCGGTGACGCGTTTCGGGGTCGAGGAAGGCACGCACCGTGGCCTCGGTCTCCAACGCCATGGCGCCCTCGGCGTCGAGGTGGCAGGCGCGGTTCATCACCCGTTTCAAATCCTGGGTTTGCGCCGGCGGCAGGTCGGCGATGCGCCGCGCCGTCTCTTCGGCCGCGGCGAACAGGGTATCGTCGGGCACCACCTTCCAGGCGATGCCGAACTCGAGCGCCTCCCTGGCGCCGAAGCGTTCGCCGAACAGGATCAACGCCTTGGCCCGGGGCAGGCCCGCAAGTTTTGGCAGCAAGCACGTCACCGCACCCGTGACGAACAGGCCCCAGCCGATCTCGGGGAAGAAGCCGCGCGCGCCCTCGCCCCAGATCGGCAGGTCGCAGCCGATCGCCCATTCCAGCCCGCCGCCGACGGCCCAGCCGTGGATGGCGCCGACCACGAGCTTGTCGCCGAGAACCATCCGCCGCGTGACGCTCTGGATATTCTCGACGAAGGCGCGGATTTCGTCCTCGGTCTCGCCCTGGCTCTCCAAGTCCTTGAGATCGTCGCCGGAGCAAAACGCCCGCCCGGCGCCGCGCAGCACGATGGCGCGGGTCTCGGGATCGGCATTGGCCTCGGCGAGCGCCGCCGCGAGGTCGCGCACGAGATCGGGGTTGAGCGCGTTGAGCCGCTCGGGCCGGTTCAGGGAAATGGTGCGCACGCCGCCGCGCAGCTCCGAGATCACGGTTCCGGTCATTTTCCTCCCCCTTCAGGCGCTTGCGACAGGGTAAGGGCAAATCGTCTCGGGGCGAAGGGCGTTCTGGATCGCCAAGTACCGCGTTCGTGGCTGGCGCCGGCTCGTGAGTTGGGGCAGGATGCGGCAACCCGTCGATCCAGCCAAAATAGGAAGGAGGAGGCGATCATGAAGTTCGTCATCGTCGTGACCCGCAACCAGGACGCTTCGCCGGAAGCGTTCACCCCCGAAATCCTGCAAGCGGAGACCAAGGCCGCGTTCAAATTTTGCGCCGATGATTTCTTCCGCGAGCTCTATAGCCGCACCGACGGCAAGGGTGCGATCATTATTGTCGAGGCCGCCAGCGAGGATGAAGTCAAACAGAAGCTGGCGACCCTGCCCATGGCGCAAGAGAACCTGCTGTCGGCGGAAATTTACGGCGTCAAGGCCTATCGCGCGATCGCGGCGCTGGCCGATGCCTGATCGGGTCTCGCGGCGCGGCGCCGGCCCGTGCGCTTGATCGAGACCCGCTTCCGCCGCTTTGGGGTGGGCGCGCGGCCGCCGCTTTAGTATATTTCCTGCCATGGAAACCGTATCGGACGTCTTGCCGTATCTCATCGGCGGCACGTTGGCGGCGGTGGTGCTCGTGTTGTTCGCCGGAATCATCGCCCTGGCGAGGGGCGGCGAATTCGCACGCCGGCACAGCAATCGTTTGATGCGTGCCCGGATCGCCTTGCAGGCGATGGCGTTGCTGCTGATGCTGGCGTTCTGGCTGGCCGTGCGTGATTGAGGGACCCTTGGCGTGGTCAAGCTGACGAAAATCTATACGCGGGGCGGCGACGGGGGCGAGACCTCGCTCGGCGACGGCGCCCGCGTGGCCAAGCACGACGTTAGGGTTGCCGCCTATGGCACGGTGGACGAAACCAACGCCGTGATCGGCCTCGCCAGGCTGCATACCGACGGCTCGGCCGACGCCATGCTCGCGCGCATCCAGAACGATCTTTTCGATTTGGGCGCCGACCTTTGCCGGCCCGAGGCGGGAGATTCCGAACGCGCCCCGCTCAGGATGGCCGAGGCGCAGGTCACCCGCATCGAGTCCGAAATCGACGCGATGAACGCCGAGCTGAAGCCGCTCGATTCCTTTGTCCTGCCGGGTGGCGGCGCCGCCGGATCGTGGCTTCACCTTGCCCGCACCGTGGCCCGCCGGGCCGAGCGCGAGATGACGGCGCTTGCCGCCGCCGAGCCGGTCAACGACCACGCGCTACGGTACGTCAACCGGCTCTCCGACCACTTGTTCGTTCTGGCGCGCTATCTGAACGACAAGGGCGCGGCGGACGTGCTTTGGATTCCGGGAGAGAACCGCTAGGGAAAGACGGGGACTAAACGACCTCGGCCAGGCCGAGACCCGGAAATTCACGCACCCACCGGGCGAACTCCTCCGGCGGAAGCGGCTTGGCGAAGTAGTAGCCCTGCGCCTCGTCGCAATCCATGTGTCTGAGGTAGGAGAGCTGCTCCACCGTCTCGACGCCCTCGGCAATGACCGTGATGCCGAGGCTTTGCCCCAGCCGCACGATGGTTTTGGCGATGGCCGCGTCGTCCGCGTCCGTGACGATATTGCGCACGAAAGACTGGTCGATCTTGAGCTTCTCGACCGGAAATTGCTTGAGGTAGGTCAGCGACGAGAATCCGGTTCCGAAATCGTCGACCGAAAGCTTGATGCCCAATTCGCGCAGGTTATTCATCAGCGGAATGACCCGGTCGATGTCGCCCATCATCACACTTTCGGTGATTTCCAGCTCGAGCCATTGCGGCGCCAGCTCCGCCTGCTTGAGCGCGCGCGTCACGATGGAGGCGAGGTTCGTGGTCTTGAATTGAACGGCCGACAGGTTGACCGCCACCCTGATCGGCGGCAGCCCGGAGAGCTGCCAGGCCTTGGCCTGACTGCAGGCCGTCAGGAGAACCCATTCGCTGAGCGAGTTTATGAGGCCCGTGCTTTCGGCGAGCGGGATGAAATCGTTGGGCATGACCAGGCCGCGCTCGGGGTTGTGCCAGCGGATCAACGCCTCGGCGCCGACCACCTTGCCGTCGGACAGGTCGACTTGCGGCTGATACAGCAGCTTGAACTCGCCGCGTTCGATGCCGAGCCGCAAGTCGTGCTCCATCTCCTTGCGGTTCTGCACCTCGGTGTCCATTTCCGCGTCGTAGAATTGGTACCGGCCGCGGCCCGCGTCCTTGGCGCGATAGAGCGCCATGTCGGCGTTCCTCAGCAGTTGATCCGGATCGTGGTTGTCGGCGGGATACAGGGTGATGCCGATGCTGGTCGCGGTGTGGACCTTTTGCCCCTCGAGATCAAACGGCTGACCAAGGGTGTCGATAATGCGGCGCGCCAGCACGGTAACGTCGTCGACTTGGCTCAGATTCGTGGCGATGATCGCGAACTCGTCGCCGCCGAGGCGCGCCACCGTATCGGAATCGCGCGCGCAGACCAGCAGCCGGTCGGAAACGCGCTGCAAAAGAAGGTCGCCGATCGGGTGCCCCAGCGTGTCGTTGATGTCTTTGAAGTGGTCCAGATCAAGATAAAGGACGGCAACGATCCGGCCGATTCGCTCGGCATTGAGCAGCGCCTGCTGCAACCGGTCCTGGAACATCGTGCGGTTGGGCAGGCTGGTCAGCGCGTCGTGCCGCGCCATGTGGCGGATCGTCTCCTCGACCTTCTTTCGTTCGGTAATATCGACGACGGTCATAAGCAGACCCATCGCCTCCCCGCCGGTCGATGTGAGCGGCGCGCCGGAAATCACCACATCGCGTACTTCGCCGGACTGCCGACCCAGAATTTGGGCTTCCAAATTCGAAGACTCGCCGTCGAGCCAGTTTTCGCGCTCCTGCTCCATGGCCGCCACGCTGTCGGGCGCCATGAACCCTTCGTAGGAATCGTCCGCCAAATCCTCGACGCCATCGACCTCGATCATCGCGCACATCACCGGATTCATGTAGAGCGTCCGGCGTTCGGCCGAAATCTGCCAGATGCCGACAGGACTGTTTTCCGCAAGCGTGCGATAACGCTGCTCGCTTTCCTCGGCCTTCCTGAAGGCGGCCTGCAACTCGTCCTGCGCCTGCGCCAGTTCCTCGGCGATCTGTACCGTGTCTCTGCTCTGGACCTCGATCCGTTCCTTGGCGTCCTGGAGGTCGAGGAGTTGCTGGACCAGTTGCTCCTTGCTCTGCCGGATTTCGTCCTCGTTGTCCTTCTTGGCCATCGCATACCGGATGGCGCGCGAGAGCAGCACCGAGTCGGTTTGGCTCTGGACCAGGCAGTCGGTGGCACCGGCCTTGAGAGCCGCCAGGTCACGCTCGGGCGATTCCGAGCCCGTCAACAGGATCATCGGGGCCTTCCAATCGGCCGAGAGTGCGTCGTGGACGATATCGATTCCGTCGCAATCATCCAGTTGATATCCGACCAGGCCGATATCGTGCTCACCGCGGAGGATGGCGTCCACGGCCTCCTGGCGGGTCCTCACCCACTCGATCTCGTAGCGCTGCCAAGCGACCTCGCCCAAAACGCGCGTGACGAACTTGGCGTCTTCCTCGTTTTGCTTGACGAGGAGGACGCGGACGGCATCGTCGGTCTGTTTCTTTCGGCTGCGCATGGCTTGGATTTTCCGCGACGTAAATTTGGCCGGGCACCAACTGACGAAAAGGTCCACCGAATCCGCCGGCGTCTACACCCCATGGGCACTGGCAATTTGCTTTGCTAAAATATAGAAAATAATTCTCAATCAAATATTAATTGCGGATACTTCCTAATTATATTTTAACTATATTAATAATTCCGGTTAGTATTGTTAATTCGACTTGAATGAGCCACATAATGACTATCGAGTTTATTTCTCGACATTTGGTGTTTCTTTCGCGCGCTGTCGACCTTTGCGGCGGCGCATGGCGAGCCGCCCGCGGCCGGCCCGAACGGACGCAAAGCGTGAATACGCCGCGCGGCGTTGACATGATTTTGCCGCCGCCCTATTTTGCACCTGCGAAAAGCGGGAGATTTCTGCGCTCCGAACCGGTATTCGAGCCGGTTCGGCGTCTTCGTTTTGGGGGTCGCCAGTGAAGGTTTTTGTCGCGGTCAAGCGGGTTATCGACGCGAACGTCAAGGTCCGGGTCAAGGCCGACCAGACCGGGGTGGAGACGGCCAACGTGAAAATGTCGATGAACCCCTTCGACGAGATTGGCGTCGAGGAGGCCATCCGCCTCAAGGAAGCCGGCACGGCGGATGAGATCGTCGCGGTTTCCATGGGGCCGCAAAATTGCCAGGAGACTATTCGCACGGCCCTCGCCATGGGCGCGGATCGAGGCGCGCACGTCCTTACCGACGTGGCGCTAGAGCCGCTGGCGGTGGCCAAGCTTCTGAAGGCGTTGGTCGACAAGGAATCGCCGGAACTGGTGATACTGGGCAAGCAGGCCATCGACGACGACAGCAATCAGACGGGTCAGATGCTGGCCGGACTTTTGGGCTGGGCGCAGGGCGCCTTTGCCTCGAAACTGGTCTTTGGCGACGGCAAACTCGAGGTCACCCGCGAGGTCGATGGCGGTCTCGAAGTAGTATCGTTGAAAATACCGGCGGTAATCACCACGGATCTGCGCCTCAACGAGCCGCGATACGCGTCGCTGCCCAACATCATGAAGGCGAAGAAGAAGCCCATCGACCAGTATTCACCGGAGGATCTGGGCGTGGATGTCGCTCCGCGCTTGACCACGCTCACGGTCGCCGAACCGCCGAAGCGCGTAGCCGGCACCATGGTGGAAAGTGTCGCTGAATTGGTCGACAAGCTCAGGAACGAGGCAAAGGTAATCTCATGACCGTTCTTGTCGTCGCCGAGCACGACAACAATGCACTCCGGCCAGCGACCCTGAACACGGTCGCCGCGGCTGGCCAGATCGATTCCGAGATCGCCGTCCTGGTCGCCGGCAGCGGTTGCGCCGGCGCGGCCGAAGCGGCGGCCAAGGTTGCTGGCGTGAGCCGCGTATTGATTGCCGACGCTCCCCATTTGGATCACGACCTTGCCGAGAATCTGGCGCCGCTCCTGGTCTCGCTGGCCCGGGACTACAGCCATGTACTGGCGCCGGCGACGACTTTCGGCAAGAACGTCCTGCCGCGCGCCGCGGCACTCCTCGACGTGCAGCAGATATCGGAGATAAGCGCCATCGAATCGGCCGACACCTTTGTTCGCCCGATCTATGCCGGCAATGCCCTGGCCACCGTGCAGTCGTCGGAGTCGCCTAAACTCATCACAGTGCGCTCGACGGGTTTCGACGCCGCGGCGGCCGAAGGCGGTTCGGCATCGATCGAGGAGGCAGACACCGGCGAGGATGCCGGCCTTTCCCAATTTGTCGGACAGGAACTGACCAAATCCGAGCGCCCCGAACTGACCTCCGCGAAGGTCATCATTTCCGGCGGGCGCGGCATGCAGAGCGGCGATAATTTCAAACTCATCGAAGCGGTCGCCGACAAGCTGGGGGCGGCGATCGGGGCTTCGCGCGCGGCGGTCGACGCCGGGTTCGTGCCCAACGACTACCAGGTGGGCCAGACCGGCAAGGTGGTGGCGCCGGATCTCTATATCGCGGTCGGGATTTCCGGCGCAATTCAGCACCTGGCGGGCATGAAGGACAGCAAGGTGATCGTCGCCATCAACAAGGACGAGGAAGCCCCGATATTTCAGGTGGCCGATTACGGCCTGGTCGCCGACCTGTTCAAAGCGGTGCCCGAGCTCGCCGAAGAGCTGGATAAATAGTCACCCCGCCGCG
>CBDVDY010000130.1:0-7617 GCA_965372875.1 uncultured Alphaproteobacteria bacterium
TTTCCAGAGAACAGGAGGATCACATGCGCGAAGCAGTCATCGTCTCCACCGCGCGGACGCCCATCGGCAAGGCGTTTCGGGGAGCGTTCAACCAGACCCACGGCGCCACGCTGGCCGGCCACGCGATCAAGCACGCGGTCGAGCGCGCCGGCGTCGAGCCCGAGGAGGTCGAGGACGTGATCTTCGGCTGCGGCCTGCCGGAGGGCGCGACCGGCCACAACGTCGCGCGCACGGGCGCGGTCCGCGCCGGCCTGCCGGTCACCACCTCGGCGACCACGGTCAACCGGTTCTGCAGTTCGGGCCTGCAGACCATCGCCATGGCGGCGCAGCGGGTGATCGTCGACGGCGTGCCGGTGATGGCCGCCGGCGGCGTCGAATCGGTCAGCCTGGTGCAGAACAATTTGAACACCACCCACTACACCGAAGAATGGCTGATGAAGCACAAGCCCGAGCTGTGGATGAGCATGATCGACACCGCCGACACGGTGGCCGAGCGCTACAAGGTCAGCCGCGAGGCGCAGGACGAATACGCGCTGCAGAGCCAGATGCGCACCGCGGCGGGCCAGCAGGCCGGCAAGTTCGACGACGAGATCGTGCCGCTGCCGTCGGTCATGCTGGTCACCGACAAGGAGACCGGCGAGACCTCGGAGCGCGAGGTCACGCTGGAGAAGGACGAGGGCAACCGGCCCTCGACCAATCCGGAGGGGCTGGCCGCGCTCAAGCCGGTGATGGGCGACGACAAGCACATCACCGCCGGCAACGCCAGCCAGCTTTCCGACGGCGCCTCGGCCTGCGTGGTGATGGACGCCAAGCTCGCCGAGCGGCGCGGCATCGAACCGCTGGGCTATTTCCGCGGTTTCGCCGTGGCCGGCTGCGAGCCGGACGAGATGGGCATCGGCCCGGTCTTCGCGGTGCCGCGGCTCTTGGAGCGCGCCGGCCTGAAGATGGACGACATCGACCTTTGGGAGCTCAACGAGGCGTTCGCGGTGCAGGTGGTCTATTGCCGCGACCGGCTCGGCATCCCGCCGGAAAAGCTCAACGTCGACGGCGGCTCGATCTCGATCGGCCATCCCTTCGGCATGAGCGGCGCGCGCATGACCGGCCACGCCCTGATCGAGGGCAAGCGGCGGGGCGCCAAGAACGTCGTCGTCACCATGTGCGTCGGCGGCGGCATGGGCGCGGCCGGCCTGTTCGAGGTGGCGTAAGAGCCGGTCGCCATCGGGATTTTGAACCACAGAGGCACAGAGACACAGAGGAGCGTATTTCCGGTGCTCGGACGACGCGACTTTTCGGAGGAGCAATGCCGCGGCGCGGGTTTCTCTGTGTTCTCTGTGCCTCTGTGGTCAATTTCCTTTGCGGACGGCTGGCTCTTCGGTCGGTGCGATGGATAACTCTGCCGACACCGATCCCGAACTGATCGACATTCGCGCCGACGAAGGGCTGGACACCACGCGGCTGGAGCCCTGGCTGCGCGCCAACCTTGCCGGCGCCGAGGGCCCGCTCACGGTGCGCCAGTTCGGCGGCGGCCACGCCAACCTGACCTATTGCCTGAGCTTCGGCGCAGCCGAGTTCGTGCTGCGCCGGCCGCCGCTCGGGCCGATCGCGCCCAGCGCGCACGACATGGGGCGCGAATATAGGGTGCTGTCGCTTCTCTCCAAGGTCTTCGCGCTGGCGCCCGACAGTTATCTGCATTGCGACGATGCGAGCATCATCGGCGCCGAGTTCCAGATCATGGAGCGGCGCCACGGCTTCGTCGTGCGCGCGGAACTGCCCGAACGGTTCCAGGGCCGGCCCGAGCTCAACCGCCGCATCGGCGAGATGCTCGTCGACGCGCTGGCCGATCTGCACCTGGTCGACGCGGAGGCCGCCGGGCTCGGCGATCTCGGCCGGCCCGAGGGCTTCGCCGGGCGCCAGCTCGCGGGCTGGTCGAAACGCTGGCACGCGGCCAAGGACACCGATATCGCCAAGATCGACGCGGTGATCGGCTGGCTCGAGGCGGGCCTTCCCGATTCGGACCGGGTGTCGATCATCCACAACGATTTCAAGCTCGACAATGTGCTGGTCGATCACGACGACCCGGCCAAGGCCGTGGCCATCCTCGACTGGGACATGTGCACGCGCGGCGATCCGCTGATGGATCTGGGCTATCTGTTGAATTTCTGGGTCGAAGCGGGCGACGATTCGCGCTGGATCGGCGTCACCGGCATGCCGACCGACCAGCCCGGGTTTCCCAGCCGCGCCGACGCCGTCGCGCGCTACGCCGCGCGTACCGGCTACGACCTCGCCGAATTGCTCTGGTACCACGTGTTCGGCACCTTCAAGCTCATCGTCATCATCCAGCAGATCTACATCCGCTACCTGCGCGGCCAGACCAGGGACGAACGCTTCGCCATCTTCGGCGAGCGGGTGCGGGGGCTGGCCGACAAGGCGGCGATGCTGGCGGGGATATAGGCGACGGCCCGGGCGTTTCGATCTGGACCGGGAGATGCGGACGGGTTAGATGTGTGCGACGCGGCCGACCAGGTGGGCCAAAACACATGCGGCGTCGTTCGACCCGGGCTCGGGCGCGCCGCCGGTTTCAATCTTACCGAGACAAAGGAGCACGACGATGGCACGGCAGGTTTTGGTTTCTATTGCGACGGTCGTTCTGTTTCTCGCGGGCGGGGCGACCCTCGATCCCGGCGCGCTGGCGCAATCCAAGCAGGGCATCAAGGTCGGCACCCTCAAATGCGACGTGGACAGCGGTTGGGGGCTGGTGTTCGGCTCGTCGAAAAAACTGAAATGCGTGTACACGCCGGACGGCCGGAAAATGTCGGAGCGCTATCGCGGCACGATCGACAAGTACGGCATCGACATCGGCTATACCACGGCCGGGATCATCCTCTGGACGGTGTTCGCGCCGACCCAGAACGTGGATCGCGGCGCGCTTCAGGGCAAGTATGTCGGCGCCACGGCGCAGGCGACACTGGCCGTCGGTCTGGGCGCCAACGTGCTGGTCGGCGGCGGCAACTCGATCGCCCTGCAGCCGCTCAGCATTTCCGGGCAACAGGGCCTCAACCTCGCCGCCGGCATCGCCGCGGTCGAGCTCCGCTCGGCGAACTGACGGCACCGAGCCGCGGGCAATGGGCAAGCGGCCGCAATTCGCGCGGATTGGGGGTTCGGCGATGAACAGACGCGACTTCGCCCGTGGCCTCCTTGTTTCGGGCCTGGGCGCCGCGCTCGGTTTCGGGTTTCCCTATGATTCGGGCGCGGCGCTTGCCCAGGGGCGCGGCCACGGCCCGCCGCCGCACGCGCCGGCGCACGGCTACCGGCACAAACATCCGAGCGGCGCCGAGCTGATTTTCGACATCGGCATCGGCGCCTACCTCGTCGTCGGCCTGGTCGACCTGTTTTTCCGCGATGGCCGGTTTTACCGGTTTCGCAACGGTTCCTGGACGGCGAGCGCCGGCCTCGGCGGCCCGTGGAACCGGCTCTCGGCCGGCGCCGTTCCGGCGGGTTTGCTGAAGAAATTCTCGGGCGGCGGCCGGCCCGCCAAGCGCGGCGGCGGCGGCCGCGGGGGCAAGGGCAAAGGCAAGGGCAGAAAATAGCCGCTAATCCCTACGTATATTTCCCGCTCATGATGGTCACGCCGCCGTCCATCACCAGGGTCTGGCCGGTGACGAACTGGCCGGCCCTGGCGGCCAGGAACACCGCGCCGCCGGCGATGTCGATGGGCTCGCCGATGCGGCCGAGCGGATAGGTTTCGATGGCCTGGGCGTAGGTCTCGGGGTCCTGCCACAGGGCGCGCGCCATGTCGGTGCGCACCAGGCCGGGGGCTATGCAGTTCACCCGGACGTTCTGGCGGCCCCATTCGACGGCCAAATTGCGCGCGAGCTGCATGTCGGCGGCCTTGGAGAGCCCGTAGAGGCCGAGCTTGGCGTGCCCCTTCAAGCCGCCGATCGACGAGACGATGATCACCGCGCCGCCGCCGCGCTCGGCCATGCCGGGGATCACCATGTTGCAGAGCCACAGATTGCTTTTCACGTTGGTGTCCATGATCTTGTCGTAGGCGTCCTCGGGCACCTCGGCGAGCGGCCCGAAATACGGGTTCACGGCGGCGTTGCAGACGAGGATATCGATGCCGCCCCAATGCGCCACCGTGCGGTCGACCAGCGCTTGCAGCTCGTCCACGTTCGAGAGGTTGGCCGGCAGCGCGATCGCCTCGCCGGCACTGGCGCTGTTCGCCTGGTTGATCGCCGCCGCGACCTCGTCGCAGACCGGCGCCTTGCGCGAAGAGACGACGACACGCGCGCCGGCCGCCGCCATGGCCTCGGCGATCGCCTTGCCGATGCCCTTGGTCGAGCCGGTGATCACCGCCACCTTCCCGGACAAATCGAACAAATCGGTTTCGCTCATGCACCCCCCCTTGGGCCAAAACTTGAACCCTGCATCGCCTACAGTATGATACCTGCAACGGCAAGATTTGGGGGAAATCCATGGCGCCGGGCAAGAGCTTCGAAGATCTGTTCCACGAGATGCGGCCGGGGCTGCATTGGCGGCTTTGGCGCGACATCCGCTGCGCCGTGTTTCTCGCCGGCATCGTCTGGCGCAACCTGACCCTGGGCCGCCGCGTGCGCCGGAAATACCGCGCCTGCAAGGCGGCGGGCGAGCCGTTCTGGCTCGACGAGGGGGGCGCGTAGCGATGAAGCTCGTGAACGTGCCGCCGCCGGTACCCGTGTTCCGCTATCACACCGCGCCGCTATCGGGCAACGTCACCAACGGCGTCGGCGAGACGGCGGCGCGGCGGGCGAGGCGGGTCTATCACTGGCCCTTCGGCAAGCCGCCGCACAAATGGATCGCCCTCGACATGCATTTCAACCTGATCGGCGGCATGGGCGGGCCGCTGTTCGGCTGGGGCATGGTGTGGCAGCGGCTGATGAATTTGTGGCTGGTCAGGCGCGCCAACGGGCCGGTGGCATCAAGGCGGCGCGAGGTGCGCGATCCCGCTTCCATGGCGGTGGAAATCAAGGAGCTGGTGAAGCGCGTCGGCGGCGAGGGCCTGGTCGGCTTCGCCGAGATCGTCGAGACCGACAAGGTCGAGGGCGAGGAGGTGCCGTACAAGTACGCCATCTGCATCGTCCAGCCCATGGACCGCGAGATCATGGTCAACGTGCCCGCGCCGCGCACGTCGTGGGAGGTCATGCGCGGTTACCGCCGCGTCTCGCGCACCGCCGTCCAGGTGGCCGAAACCATCCGCGCCATGGGCTGGCCGGCGAAATCCTTCTCCGATCCGAAGACCGGCGCGCTGCTGCAACTGCCGCCGGCGATCCGGGCCGGGCTCGGCCAGCTCGGCAAGCACGGCTCGATGATCACCCGGGAATACGGCTCCAACGCCCGCATCGCCACGGTCGCCACCGACCTGCCGCTGGCGGTCGGCGCGCCTCTGGATATCGGCGTCGACGATCTGTGCGCCGGTTGCCGGCGCTGCACGCTCGATTGTCCGCCGGGTGCGATCAACGACGGCAAGATGCTCGTGCGCGGGGTCGAGAAGTGGTACGTCGATTTCGACAAGTGCGTGCCGTATTTCTCGGAGAACGGCGGCTGCGCCATCTGCATCGAAGTGTGCCCGTGGAGCGAGCCGGGCCGGGGATTCAAGCTGTCGGAATCGCTGCTCGCCAAGCGCGCGAAAAAGGCGGCCGCGTGAGCCGGCCCGCAAAGGACAAGCAGGACAAGCCCCCAGAGGACAAGCAATGGAAATGAGGTTCGGCGAGGCGGACGAGGCCTTCCGCGACGAGGTCCGCGCCTTCATCGACGCCAAGCTGCCGCGCGATATCAGCGAGCGCGTGGCGTCGGGCGGCCATTACGGCAAGCAGGAGATGCTCGCCTGGCACAACGCGCTCTTTGAGCAAGGCTGGGCCGCGCCCAACTGGCCAAAGGAACACGGCGGCGCCGGCTGGACGCCGACACGGAAATTCATCTTCGACGAGGAGGTCGCCGCCGCCTCGGCGCCCATGCTCAGCCCCTTCGGGCTGCAGATGGTGGCGCCGGTGATCATGGCCTTCGGCAGCGACGAACAGAAGGCGCGCTACCTGCCGAAAATTCTCTCGGGCGAGGAATGGTGGTGCCAGGGCTATTCCGAGCCGGGCTCGGGCTCCGATCTGGCCAGCCTGCGCACCAAGGCGGTCGCCGACGGCGACGACTACATCGTCAACGGCCAGAAGACCTGGACCACCCACGCGCAGCACGCCGACATGATTTTCTGCCTGGTGCGCACCTCGGACGAGGGCAAGCGCCAGGAGGGCATCACCTTCCTGCTGATCGACATGAAGACCCCCGGCATCACCGTGCGCCCGATCACCACCATGGACGGCAGCCGGGAGATCAACGACGTTTTCCTCGACGACGTGCGCGTGCCCCAGGCCAACCGCGTCGGCGACGAGGGGCGCGGCTGGACCTACGCCAAATACCTGCTGGGGCACGAACGCTCGGGCATCGCCCAGGTCGGCCGCTCGCGCAAGCAACTGGCGCGGGTGCGCGCCATCGCCACCGCCGAACGCTCGAACGGCGCGCCGCTGATCGACGATTCGCGATTCCGCGAGAAGGTGGCGTCGGTCGAGATCGACATGCTGACCCTCGAATCCGTGGTGCTCAAGGTGCTCTCGGCCGAGAGTTCCGGCCAGGGGCCGGGGCCGGAGGCCTCGATTCTCAAGATCAAGGGCACCGAATTGCAACAGGCGATCACCGAGCTGTTGTTCGAGGCCGCGGGCTACTACGCCAACCCGCTCGTGCCCGAGGCGCTGGAGCCCGGCTGGAACGAGGAACCCATCGGACCCGATTATGCCGCGCCGCTGGCGCCGCACTATTTCGACTGGCGCAAGGCGTCGATCTACGGCGGCTCCAACGAAATCCAGAAAAACATCATCGCCAAGATGGTGCTGGGGTTCTGAGGTGGGGGACGCATCCTTCGTCAAGCTCAGGATGAGGTCGCAACTATTATCCTCATCCTTCGTCAAGCTCAGGATGAGGTCGTCACAATTTTCCTCATGCTGAGCCTGACGAAGCATGAGATCACGGAAACAAGAGGAACGCCAGGAAGGCCAGCCGAAGTGGGATGAACGCTTTCGTCTATATTCTCCGTTGTCGCGACGGAAGTTATTACGTTGGTTCGACGCGCTCGACGTTGGAGCAGCGCGTCGCCGAGCACAATGCGGGTTCTTTCGGCGGATACACCAAGTCGCGCCGACCAGTCAAACTCGTGTACTCGGAATCGTTTGAGCGAATTACCGACGCCGTCGCGGCGGAACGGCACCTAAAAGGCTGGAGTCGGGCGAAGAAGAAGGCGCTAATCGATAGAGACATCGGCCTACTGAAAAATCTTGCCCGCAATCGAACCGAGTACCCTCATCCTTCGTCAAGCTCAGGATGAGGTCGCAACTATTTTTCTCATCCTTCGTCAAGCTCAGGATGAGGTCGTCACAATTTTCCTCATGCTGAGCCTGACGAAGCATGATGTTTGGAACGGCGCGGGCCGCGACCTGGACTGACGAAGGCGAGAGCGTAGCGGAATACAAAAAGGGAAAGCCGACGGGCAATGGATTTTACGCTGAGCGACGAGCAGAAACTGCTGCAAGAGAGCGT
>CBDVDY010000131.1:0-7582 GCA_965372875.1 uncultured Alphaproteobacteria bacterium
TTTCCGGCAGAAAGGGCGAGCCATGGCCTTGGGCCGTGTCACCGTGTTCGGTGGATCGGGGTTTCTTGGGCGGCACATCGTCAAGCATCTGGCGGCCGAGGGAATCGTCGTGCGCGTGGCGACGCGCCACCCGGACGAGGCGCTTTTCCTCAAACCCATGGGTAACGTCGGACAGATCGTCCCGGTCCATGCCGACGTGCGCGACGAGAAATCGGTTGCGGCGGCTGTTGCCGGGGTCGACGCCGTGGTCAACGCCGTCGGGCTCTATGTCCAGCGGGGGCGCGCGACCTTTGCCGCGGTGCACGAGGCCGGCGCGCGCGAGGTAGCGCTGCGGGCGGCCGAGGCCGGCGTCGGCCGGCTGGTTCACATCTCGGGCATCGGCGTTTCGCCGACATCGGATTCCGCGTATGTACGGTCCCGCGCGGAAGGCGAGACGCTGGTGCGAAAGGCTTTCGCCGGCGCCACCATCCTGCGGCCGAGCGTCTTGTTCGGGCCGGAGGATGCCTTCTTCAACACGCTCGCCGCGCTGGCGCGATTGTCGCCGGTGCTGCCGCTGTTCGGCGGCGGCGGCAGCAAGGCGCAGCCGGTTTATGTCGGCGACGTGGCGCGGGCCGTGGCGCGCGCGCTGGCCGATCCCGCGACCGCCGGCAAGGATTACGAACTTGGCGGGCCGCGGACCTATACCTACGCCGAACTGACGCGGCTTCTGCTGGCTGAAATTCGCCGCCCCCGGCTGCTCGTGCCGTGGCCGTTCTTCGTCGCCGAGATTCAGGCAAGGTTCCTCGAGCTGCTGCCGAACCCCCCGCTCACGCGCGATCAGGTAAAGCTGATGAAGATCGACACCGTAGTCGGCGCCAACGCCGAAGGTCTCGGAGCCCTCGGCATAGCACCCACCTCCGTCGAATCGATCCTGCCCACCTATGTGGACCGGTACCGCCGAGGCGGGCGCTCGCCCAACCCGCGCCTGGCCTGAACACCTCCCGCATTTGACCGCAACCATCGGATAGCGCGCCCGCGCCGGCCGTGTAGCCTGACCCCGTTGCATGGGGCAAGGAGCCGGCCGATGAATTCGACGATGAATGCGCGCGAGTGGCTGCTGCTCGTCTTGCTCTCGATCCTGTGGGGCGGGTCGTTCTTCTTTGTCGAATTGGGGCTCACGGGCTTTCCGCCGGCCACACTGGTGCTGGGTCGTACCGGCCTCGCCGCCGCCGCGCTCATCCTGGCCGTCCGGCTCGGCGGATTGCGCCTGCCGACGGCGCCCCGTCCATGGGGCGCATTTCTGGTGATGGGGATGCTCAATGGCGCGATCCCGTACAGCCTGATCGTCTGGGCGCAGGTCCATATCGATAGCGGACCGGCATCGGTCCTCAATGCGACCACGCCGTTCTTCAGCATCGTGCTCGCGCATTTCCTGACCTCCGAGGAACGCATCACCGGAAACCGGATCGCCGGACTGACGGTCGGACTCTGCGGCGTCGTCGTCCTCACCGGGCGCGACGCGCTGCACGGTCTCGGCTTCGTCAGCTTCGGGCATCTTGCGGTTCTCGCAGCGGCACTGAGTTATGCCTGCGCCGGGATTTTCGGCCGGCGATTTCGCGGTCTGCCGCCGGCCGTGGCCGCCGCCGGGCAGGTGACGGGCTCCGCATTGTTGATGCTGCCGGTGGCCTTGTACGTCGATCGGCCGTGGACGCTTTCGCCCGGCATGGACGCGTGGGCGGCGCTCGTCGGCATCGCCTTGCTCAGCACGGCGCTCGCCTATTTGATTTATTTTCGGATATTGGCGACGGCGGGTGCTACCAACGTTCTGCTGGTGACGCTTCTGATCCCCGTCAGCGCCCTGGCGCTGGGCGTGCTGGCGCTGAGCGAGCGGCCGGGCTGGAACATGATGATCGGCACGGCTTTGATTTTGCTCGGTATCGCCGCCATCGACGGGCGGCTCTGGCGCTGCGTCCTGCGCGTCAACTGGCGAAATAGATCCAATACAGAAGGAACGCGGACAGGGCCACGCGGTACAGGGCGAACGGCGTGAAGCTCGCGCGCTTGAGCCACGCCATCATCAGCGCAATGGCCGCGAGCGCCGCGACGAAGGCGAGGCCGGCGGACAGAATGGCGTCCCGGCCCAATTGCGCGTCTTCGGCCCGGTATATCTCCATACCCTTGAGAACGCCCGCGCCGAGGATTGTCGGGATCGACAGCAGCATCGAAAAGCGGGCCGCGTCGCGCCGCTCGAAGCCGAGCATGCGCGCGGCCGTCATGGTGATGCCGGAGCGGCTCGTCCCCGGCACCAGCGCCAGGACCTGCGAGGCGCCGATGAACAGCGCCGCGCCCCAGCCCATGTGGTCGATCCGGCGCACCTGCATCGACAGCTTGTCGACGGCAAAAAGCAGCACGCCGAAAACCAGCGTCGTCCAGGCGATGATCTCGACGCTGCGAAACAATGTCGTTGCATAATCGTTCAGCAGGTAGCCGGCGATCATTACCGGTATCGTCGCCAGTATCAGCAGGCCCAGCAATCGGCCGCCGGGGCTTTTATGCCGCTTGGCCATCTGGCCCAGCCCGAGCAGCATCTCGTACAGGTCGCGCCACAAATACACCATGACCGCGCCCAACGTGCCGACATGGACGGCGACATCGATAACCAGGTCCTGGTCGGGCCAGCCCGTCAGCGTGGGCACCAGGATCAGGTGCGCGGACGAACTGATCGGCAGGAATTCGGTGATACCCTGGACGAGCGCCAGCACCACGATATGCAGAAGCGACAATGTCCCCCCCCCTTCCGCCGTCTCGACTCGCGCCGCCCGCGCCACCACCGCGTCCCGTAATGCGACACGCGCCTCACGCAACACGCCCCTTACTCGACACGCATGAGCCGACCCGACGCGCGCGCTTATATCATCGCGGTGCCGGCGCTCCCAGCGTCCAGTTAGGTCCGATTCGATACTATTTGCGTGTAATATGATTCGGCCTGACTGTGGCCCGACGCAAATTCGGGTTATTGCGGTAATTTTAGGTCATAATTACTGACTTATTCATCATTTTTTTCTCGATTCTGCTCAGCGGATCGCGTATATACAGGGTGCCGTAGCGTCGGCGGCCATCTCGGATCCCCAGGATTCGTAGTTTGGGGTTCTGTTCGGGGATAGTCGCGCAAGGCCGCGCCGCGCCGGGGCAACCCCAAAAACAACGCGCAAGAAACAAGGGAACCGCCGCATGGCCGATACCATGCTGAAATTCGTCAAGCTCGACGGGCGCATGCCCGACAAGCGCGATGCCGGTACGCGCCGCGCCGACTTCGACGAAATCTATGGCGGCTATGCGCCCGAGGGCGCGTCGGAACAGGCATCGCGTTGCTCGCAATGCGGCATCCCCTACTGCCAAATTCATTGCCCGCTGCAAAACAATATCCCCGACTGGCTGATGCTGACCGCCGCGGGCCGGCTCGAGGAAGCCTACGAGATATCCTCGGCGACCAACAACATGCCCGAGATTTGCGGCCGCATTTGCCCCCAGGACCGGCTTTGCGAAGGAAATTGCGTGATCGAACAGGCGGGCCACGGCACCGTGACCATCGGTTCGGTGGAGCGCTACATCACGGACACGGCCTGGGAGCGCGGCTGGATCAAGCCGCCGTCGCCGTCCAGCGAGCTCGAAGCGTCGGTCGGCATTATCGGCGGCGGCCCGGCCGGACTGGCCGCGGCCGAGGAGTTGCGCCGCAAGGGATACCAGATTCACGTTTACGACCGCCACGACCGCATCGGCGGCCTGCTGATTTACGGCATTCCCAACTTCAAGCTCGAGAAGCCGGTTGTCGAGCGCCGCGTTGCCTTGCTCGCCGAGGGCGGCGTGACGTTCCACTCGGATTTCGCGGTCGGCCGCGACGCGACGCTGGAGGATTTGCGGGCCCGCCACGACGCGATTCTCGTCGCCACCGGCGTCTACAAGGACCGCGACATTTCGGCGCCGGGCGTGGGGCTCGCCGGCATCGTGCCGGCACTCGAATACCTCATCGCCAGCAACCGCACGGGGCTGGGCGAAAAGGTGCCCGAGTTCGAGAGCGGCGTGCTGGACGCAAAGGACAAGCACGTCGTCGTCGTCGGCGGCGGCGACACGGCGATGGATTGCGTGCGCACCGCCGTGCGCCAGGGCGCCAAATCGGTCAAATGTCTGTACCGCCGCAACCGCGACAACATGCCGGGCTCGATGCGCGAGGTGAGCCACGCCGAGGAGGAAGGGATCGAATTCGTCTGGCTCTCGTCCCCCGAGGCGTTTCTCGGCGACGATTCGGTGACCGGCGTCCGCGCCCACCGCATGCGCCTTGGCGCGGCCGACGCCACCGGCCGGCAGACGCCGCTCGCCGTCGAGAATTCGCAGTTTACGCTCGAGGCCGATCTGGTCATCAAGGCGCTCGGCTTCGATCCCGAGGACGTGCCGACCCTGTTCGACGCGCCCGATCTCAAGGTCACCCGCTGGGGCACCACGCGCATCGACTGGAATAGCATGATGACCAATCTCGACGGCGTGTTCGCCGCCGGCGACATCGTGCGCGGCGCCTCGCTCGTCGTCTGGGCGATCAAGGACGGGCGCGACGCGGCCGCGAGCATCGACGCCTATATCCAGCACAAGGCCGCCGCGGCCGACGATGAATCGCTGGCGGTGGCGTCGTGAGGAATAGGGGGAAATCGATGAGCAGGGCCAAATCCCCGGCGGAGCGCGCCGCCGAATACCGGAAGGCGGAGATGGAGCGTCTTACCCGCGATGGCCTGTACGACCCGGCGAACGAGCACGATGCCTGCGGCGTCGGCCTGGTCGCGGCGATCGACGGCAAGCCCCGCCGCGAGGTGGTCGAGGCCGGCATCGAGGCGCTCAAGTCCGTCTGGCACCGGGGCGCGGTCGACGCCGACGGCAAGACCGGCGACGGCGCCGGAATCCACCTCCAGATTCCCCAGGACTTCTTCAAGGAGCACGTCCGCCGCACCGGCCACGAGGTGCTGCCGCGCCGGCTCGCCATCGGCATGGTGTTCCTGCCGCGCACCGACCACGCCGGGCAGGAGCGCTGCCGCACCATCGTCGAATCCGAGATCCTCGGCTTCGGCTACTACATCTACGGCTGGCGCCAGGTGCCGGTCGACGTCTCGGTGATCGGCGAAAAGGCCAACACCAGCCGGCCCGAGATCGAGCAGATCATGATCGCCAACACGCGCGGCGTTTCCGACCTGCAGTTCGAGATCGACCTCTACGTCATCCGCCGCCGCATCGAAAAGGCGGTGCTGGCGCAGCACATCCAGGATTTCTACATCTGCTCGCTGTCGTGCCGGTCGGTGATCTACAAGGGCATGTTCCTGGCCGAGCAGGTAACCGCCTTCTATCCCGACCTGCTGGACGAACGCTTCGTTTCGAACTTCGCGCTCTATCATCAGCGCTACTCGACCAACACATTCCCGACCTGGCCGCTGGCGCAGCCGTTCCGCGTTCTCGCCCATAATGGCGAGATCAATACGCTGCGCGGCAATATCAACTGGATGCGGTCGCACGAGGCGCGCATGTCGTGCGAGGCTTTCGGCGATCTGGTCGAGGACGTCCGTCCGGTGATCCAGCCGGGCAGCTCGGATTCGGCGGCGCTCGACGCGGCGGCCGAGGTCATGCTGCGCGCCGGACGCTCGCTGCCCATGGTCAAGACCATGCTGATCCCCGACGCCTGGAGCAACAAGCCGGCGATGCCGCAATCCCATCGCGACCTCTACGCCTATACCAACGCGGTGATGGAGCCGTGGGACGGTCCCGCCGCCATCGCCGCGTTTGGCGGCCGCTGGGTCATGGCCGGAATGGACCGGAACGGGCTTCGCCCGATGCGCTACACGGTAACCGGCGACGGCTTGCTGATCGTCGGCTCCGAGACGGGCATGGTGCGCATCGACGAGCGTTACGTGGTCGAGAAAGGCCGCGTCGGCCCGGGCCAGATGATCGCGGTCGACCTCGTCGAGGGCCGCCTTTATCACGACCGCGAGCTCAAGGACATGTTGTCGGCCCAGCGTCCGTTCAGCGATTGGGTCCGGAACATCAACAACCTCGACGACCGCATCAGGAGCGACGTGGCGCCGCCGCCCGTGTTCGATTCCGAGGAGTTGCGCCGCCGTCAGGTCACGGTCGGCTGGAGCATGGAGGAGATGGAACTGATCCTCCAGGCCATGGTCGAAGAGGGCAAGGAGCCGACCGGCTCCATGGGCGATGATACGCCGGCGGCGGTGCTGTCGGACCGGTACCGCGGCCTGCACCATTTCTTCCGCCAGAACTTCAGCCAGGTCACCAACCCGCCGATCGATTCGCTGCGCGAACGCACGGTGATGTCGCTCAACACCCGGCTCGGCAATCTCGGCAACGTGCTCGACGAGGACGAGAGCCAGTGCCACCTGCTGCAGCTCGAATCGCCGGTGATCCTCAATGCCGAATTCGACGCGCTGCGTGAATTCATGGGCGAGACGGCGATCGAAATCGACTGTACCTTCGATCCGACGGACGGCGAGAACGCGCTCAGGATCGCGCTGGGCCGCATCTGCCGCGAATCCGAGGACAGCGTGCGCGGCGGCCGCGTGCACCTTATCCTGTCGGACAAGGGGGTGGACCGCGCCCGCGCGCCTATTCCGATGATCCTGGCCGCCGGCGCGGTGCACAGCCACCTGGTTCGCCAGCAGCTCCGCACCTTCACCTCGCTCAACGTCCGCTCGGCCGAGTGCTACGACGTGCATTATTTCGCCGTACTGCTGGGGGTCGGCGCCACCACGGTCAACCCCTACCTGGCGCAGGAAGCGATCGCCGACCGGCACCGCCGCGGCCTGTTCGGCGAAGCGACGATCGAGACCTGCCTGAACCGCTACAAACAAGCGGTCGACAATGGTCTGCTGAAAATCATGTCGAAGATGGGCATCTCGGTGCTCAGCTCCTACCGGGCCGGCTATAACTTCGAGGCGGTCGGTCTGTCGCGCGCCCTGGTGGCCGAATTTCTCCCGGGCATGCCGTCACGCATTTCGGGCATCGGCCTGCCGGGCATCCAGCACAAGGTACTGACGCTGCACGCGAAGGCGTGGTCCGACGAGGTCGTGACGCTGCCCATCGGCGGCTTCTACCGCCACCGCCAGGGCGGCGAGCTGCACGCCTTCGAGGGCAAGCAGATTCACATATTGCAGGCCGCGGTCGCCACCGATTCCTACGGCACCTATAAAAAGTACAGCGAGGCGGTACATTCGATGCCGCCGATCCATCTGCGCGACCTCTTGGATTTCGAGTACGAGGGCGAGCCCGTCTCGATCGACGAGGTGGAATCGATCACCGAGATCCGCAAGCACCTGTCGACGCCCGGCATTTCCCTGGGCGCGCTCAGCCCCGAGGCGCACGAAACATTGTCGATCGCGATGAACCGCATCGGCGCCAAGTCCGATTCCGGCGAGGGCGGCGAGGATCCCGAGCGCTACAAGCCCCGGCCGAACGGCGACAACGCCAGTTCGGCGATCAAGCAGATCGCCTCGGGCCGCTTCGGCGTCACCGCCGAATACCTCAACAACTGCCGCGAGATCGAGATCAAGATCGC
>CBDVDY010000132.1:0-7576 GCA_965372875.1 uncultured Alphaproteobacteria bacterium
CGCCGCAGCACCTTGTACGGGGTGGCCAGGGCGTCGGTGATCACGCCGATTTCCGCCGGGTGTTTTTTGTGGTCGAGCGCCTCGGGCAGTTTGATGAAGATGTGGGCGGGAAGCTTGATGTATTCGGCGTAGCCGCCGTCGCATTCCCGGCCCACGTTGCCGCCGCCGTTCCCGCACAGGGGCTCCAGATTGGCCTGGCACCAGCGGCAGTGGCCGCAGTTCAGATAGAAATAAGCCGTCACCGCGTCGCCGGTTGCCAGGCCGGTGACGCCGGCGCCGATTTCGACGATTTCGGCGGTGATCTCGTGGCCGATGATGCGCGGGAAAACCGTCGGCACGCGCCCGGCCTTGAAGTGCTGGATGGTCAGGCCCGAGCCGCAGGTCAGCACCCTTGCCACCGCCTCGCCGGGGCCCGCCACCGGGTCGGGCACGTCCCGCAGGACGAAGGGCGTGTTGGGCGCATCCAGGACCAGGGCTTTCATAACGGGGCTCGCACGCTTCCATTGCCGCAGGCGACAAATATAGCGCCCGCCGCGACATTTTGGCGAATGCCGTCTAACCTGTTGATTTTATTGATATTTTTAACCGCGCGCACCCCGCCGCCGGGGCGCGCCGTCCCAGTCCCGGAAATATCCTGCAAGAACAATGGCTTGCGCCGGCGAGCCGCTGAAGACCGTTGGCGCCCGCCTGGTCGCAAAATTCCCGGCCCAAGGCCGCGGGCGCCGGGCCGCTAACCGCTGGCGATATATTCGCGCAGTTGCTGGCGCTCGCTCTCGAGTTCCTCGAGGCGGTTCTTGACCACGTCGCCGATGCTGACGATGCCGACGAGCTTGTCCCCGTCGAGCACGGGGACGTGGCGGAACCGGCCCGCGGTCATCTCGCGGCGTATGTGGTCGAGGTCGTTGTCGGGCGCGCAGGTGACGACCTGCCTGGTCATCAGATCGGCGGCCTTTCTATCCAACAGTTCGGCGCCGTGTTTGGGCAGGGCGCGGACGATGTCGCGTTCCGAGATGATGCCGACGACCTTGCCGTCGTCGCCGGCAATCACGATGGCGCCGATGCGCTCCGCCTTGAGCGTGCGCGCAACCTCGGCGATCGTGGCGTCGGGCTTGGCGGTGACCACCCGGCTGCCCTTGGCCTTAAGTATTCGCGCGACTTGCATGACTTCCTTCTCCTCGCATATCGGCCGACGGTCGTTCGCCGTTGGCCCTCACAAATACAAGGGTACTCCGACAAAACGGCAGATCGAAAGCGTGCCCCTCGTTGGCCGCCGTGGCGTTGCCGGCGGCGTTCGCGCGCCGCTCCGGAGGCGCGGTTCGGCGCGCCCTTCCCCCGAGGATAGCAAATATTCGCCCCCCACGCTATCGGACCGTCGGCCCGCTTTCAGTCGATCGCCACGAGTTCGATCTCGTAGGTCAGATCCTTGCCCGCCAGCGGGTGGTTGGCGTCCAGGGTCACGGTTTTCTCGCCGATTTTCACCACGGTCAGCGTCAGCATCGTTTCCTCGCCGCTCGCCTCGAGCGCCGCGCCGAGCTTGAGTTCCAGTCCCTCCGGGATGGTCGAGCGGTCGATTTCCTGCACCATTTCGTCGCGCCGCGGGCCATAACCCTGGTCCGGCGGAACGGTGATCGTTTTCCTCTCTCCCACGGTCATGCCGATTACCGCATGCTCGAATCCCGCGATAACGTCGCTCTCGCCAATGGTGATCTCCAGCGGCTCCCGGTCGGTCGAACTATCGAACTCGCTGCCGTCCTCGAGCCGCCCGATATAGTGCACCCGGACGGTATCGCCCTCTTTCACCTGACTCATATCGCCGGTCCTTCGCTGCCGGCGGCCGGCGGGCCGCCGCCTGGGAAATACCTTACCGCATGTCGGCCGGCGCCCACAATCGCCCCCGCGGACGGGGGCTCCAGCGGCTCGCGCGGCGAATCGACACACCACCTGTCACAGACCGGAGTTCCTATGGACTCTTCCGTTGCAGTGCATATATCGAGTCGGCCCGCCGGAACAATTTGTCAGGAGCCCGCACGTGCCAGAATTCCTATGGGAGCACGCGATCGTCATTCTCGTTACTTTTGCACTCGCGTGGTTCTGTTACCGGGAGCGGAAAAAGGCGCGACCCGACCGCACGACATCCGACTGGGAAACGCGCCTCTAGGAATCCTTCCGGACGCCGCGCCGTCGCCCGCTGTAATGAGGCGGTCTGTCCCGGTGTAGCGGCGGGTCCATGCTGGCGCGAATTTTCAATTTCCCGACCGCGTCCCGCGGTTTCTGGGCTTTCCTTGTTTGCTACATACTGGCGCTGGCGGCGCTCTCGCCGCTGGGGCTGTATTACGTCGCCTGGGACGCCGTGCTCAACCATTCGAACACGGTACTGATGGCGGCGGCTATCGCCGCCACCGTCTATGCCCTGGCGCGCGTCGCCAAGGGTGGCGCCGGACAGTGCCTTCTGGTCTGGCAGGCGGAGGCGGGCGCGGCGCCTCCCCGGGAACTGATCCAGCTCGCCACCGGCGAGCGCGTTCTGGCGGAAGGTGGCGCGGCGCGCTTCGCCGCGGCCAAATTGCTGCGCGCGTCCGAGCGCGTCTTCCGGATCGGCTATGTCCTGTGGCCGGCGGGCAGGGGCGACTGCCGCTGACGCCGTGCCGCCGTCGGGGTATCGAGGTGGCGGTTCAACCGCCGCTCGGCGGCCCGGAACAGCCGCGTCAGCACGAAGGTCATGAGAAAGTAGATAACCGCGGCGAATACGAAAATATCGAGCGAATAGGTGCGCGAGAACACCGTGCGCGTGACCCCCATGAGGTCGAAGACGGTGATCGTGCTGACCAGCGCGCTGCTCTTCAGCAGCAGGATCACCTCGTTGCCATAGGCCGGCCAGGCGATGCGGAAGGCTCGCGGCAGGACGATGCGCCGGTATAGAAGGCCGCGCGACATGCCGGCGGCGCGCGCCGCCTCGACCTCGCCGCGCGGCACCGCCTGGATGCCGCCGCGCAGGATCTCGGCGATGTAGGCGGTGGTGTTGAGAGTGAGCCCGATCAAGCCGCACCACCAGGCGCTCGACAGCACCGGCCACAGGACGCCTTCGCGCACGGTCTCGAACTGAGCCAGTCCGAAATAGATGAGGAACAGCTGCACCATGAGGGGCGTGCCGCGGAATAGGTAGATATAAGTGTAGGCGGGGATGGCGATCAGCCGGTTGCCCGCGACCCGGGCCAGGGCCAACGGCACCGCCAGGATCACGCCGGCGACCGACGCCAGCACCAGAAGTTCGATGGTCGTCAGCGTGCCGTCGACGAAGCGGCCGCCGTACCTTGCCAGGAGCTCGAGGCCAGGCATCGCCTCAGGCCCTCCGGATGCCGCGGTTCGCCCGCCGCTCGAGGCGATGGCGGGCAATGTCGGAGACGATGGTGAAGGCGAGGAAGATCGCCGCCGCCGCCATGTAGAAGGTGAGGGGCTGGCCGGTGCGCTCGGCCGCCACCTTCGACCATCGCAACGTCTCGTCGAGGGCGATCACCGAGACCAGCGACGTGTCCTTCAGCAGCACCATCCACAGATTGCCGAGTCCGGGCAGCGCGAAGCGCCACATCTGCGGCATGCGGATGCGATGGAAGACCTGCCAGCCGGTCATGCCGCAGGCCTGGCCGGCTTCGATCTGGCCGCGCGGAACGGCCAAAAACGCGCCTCGGAACACTTCGCCGGCATAGGCGCCGAAGATCATGCCGAGCGCGAAGACGCCGGCGGCGAAGGCGCTCACCTCGATGTACTCGTCGTAGCCGAAGACGCCCGAGGCGACGATCTCCAAAAGCTTGCCCGAGCCGAAGAAGACGACCAGCACGACCAGGAATTCCGGAATGCCGCGAATGACGGTCGTATAAATGTCGGCGGCGGCCCGCGGGAGGCGGGATTCGGACAGGCTTGCCGAGGCCAGGGCGAGACCGACGAGCAGACCGAAAGCGAGGCCGACGAGGGCCAGCTCGATGGTCATGCGCGCGCCCAGCAGGATCAACTCGTCACCGAACCCGGTGGCGCCGAAACTCAGTCCTTCAGGCATCGCGCTCTATCCGCGTGTCCGGCCGCGACCCCGGCACAAGGCGAGAGCGCGCCACCGCCCGGGCCAGGCGGCGGTTCTCGTCGCGACGCTAATAGATGTTCCTGCTGAAGTACTTCTTGCTGATCTTCGCGTAGGTGCCGTCCTTGAGAATGGCTGCCAGCGCTTGGTTCAGCTTGGCCTTCAGGGCCTGGTCATTCTTGCGCACGGCGATGCCGATCCTGTCGTCGATGTCGACGCGTTCGCCGGCCAACACAAAGTCTCTGTTTTCGGGCCGGCCGATCCACTCGAGGGCGGGATAGATGTCGGACAGCATCGCGTCCAGGCGGCCGATCTTGAGGTCGCCATAGGCGGCGGTCTGGGTGTCGTAAAGCTTGATCTTGGCGACCCCGGCAAAATGGTCCTCGAGGTGCTGAGAGCTCACCGTAGCGCGCTGGGCGCCGATCGTCTTGCCCTTGAGGTCGCTCTTGGTCACCGCGATCTTGGCCCCCTTGCGGGCGATAAGCTGCAGGTAGTTGGAGTAGTAGGGGTCGGTGAAATCGACCTGTTTCTTGCGCTCGTCGGTGATCGACATGCTGGCGACGATGGCGTCATATTTCTTCGCCTTCAGCGCCGGGATGATGCCGTCCCAATCCTGGGCGACGAAGGTGCATTCGGCCGCCATCTTGGCGCACAGCGCCTTGGCGATATCGATGTCGAAGCCGACAAGCTCGCCCCTCTCGTTTTTCTCGTTGAAGGGCGGATAGGCGCCTTCCGTGCCGATCCGGATCTTTTCTCCGGCCACCGCGGAGCCGGCGTACGCGAGCGCCGCGAGGGCCACGACCGCGTGCAAAAATCGCATCATGATGATCCTCCCAAATTTGTACCGAACCCCTCGCAAAAGCCCAGAATCAGCGCAAAACGTAGCCCGTTCCGGCCCACCGGGCCCGGCACTGTAGGAGTCAGTTTCCCACGTCGAGCCTGGCGGTCAAGAACCAATTAGAGTTGGCTGGCGAGGAATTGGCGGCAGCGCTCGGATTCGGGCTCGACCAGGACCCGGCCCGGCGGCCCTTCCTCCTCGATCCGGCCGTTGTGCAGGAAAATCACGTGCGAGGAGACCTCGCGGGCGAAGCCCATCTCGTGGGTCACCAGGATCATGGTGCGGCCTTCCTCGGCCAGCGCGCGAATGACCCGCAGCACCTCGCCGACCAGCTCGGGGTCGAGGGACGAGGTGGGCTCGTCGAACAGCATCGCCTCGGGTTCCATGGCCAGCGCCCGGGCGATAGCCGCGCGCTGCTGCTGCCCGCCCGAGAGATGGGCCGGATACTGGTCCCGCTTGTCGGCGATGCCAACCTTCTCCAGGAGCGCTTCGGCCCGCGCCACGGCCTCGGCCCTCGGCACTTTGAGGACGTGCATCGGCGCCTCGATCACGTTCTGCAGCACCGTCATGTGGGACCACAGGTTGAAGCCCTGGAAGACCATGCCGAGGCGGGAACGGATGCGGTCGACCTGTTTGGGGTCGCTGGGGGCCATGCCGCCCGAGCGCAGACGGCGCATGGCGATGGTCTCGCCGCCGACGCGGATGGTCCCGGAATCCGGCATCTCGAGCAGGTTGATGCAGCGCAGCATGGTGCTCTTGCCCGAGCCGCTGCTGCCGATGGCGGCGATGACGTCGCCCTTGCGCG
Source organism: uncultured Alphaproteobacteria bacterium (assembly GCA_965372875.1). Classification (GTDB taxonomy): domain Bacteria; phylum Pseudomonadota; class Alphaproteobacteria; order CBDVDY01; family CBDVDY01; genus CBDVDY01. The sequence continues at coordinate 5,710 of CBDVDY010000132.1, forward strand.
CGGTCATGGAGATGCCCCTCAGGACCTCGAGATCGCCGAAGCTCTTGTGCAGATCCTCGATTGCGATCGCCGCCTCGGCCACACCCTTCGCCGCGCTGCCAGAGGACAAAACTCTCACTCCAGCGCCTGGCGCAGCGCGGCGGCGGCGGCCAATGGCGCCAGCACCAGCGTCCCCAGCAGCAGGCCGGCGAGAATCATCAGATGCGGCCGCGAGCCCAACCCCACCACCGCCGCGTCGATCGCGGCGACGCCGAAGATCAGGACCGGAATGTAAAGCGGCAGCACCAAAAGCGACATCAGCACCCCGCCCCGGCGGGCGCCGAGGGTAAGCGCCGCGCCGATGGCGCCGATCAGCGTCAAAGTCGGCGTGCCCAACGCCATCGCCGCCATCAGCGCCGCGAAGCCGTCGGCTTCCATGTTGAGGAGCACGGCGAGCACCGGGGCGATGACAATGAGCGGCAATCCGGTGGTGAGCCAGTGCGCCAGGCACTTGACCAGCACCAGGGCGCCCGCCGGTACCGGCGACAGCAGCAAGAGATCGAGCGAGCCGTCTTCGTAGTCGGCGTGGAACATGCGTTCGAGCGACAGCATGGAAGCCAGGAGCGCGGTCACCCAGATCACGCCCGAGGCGATTCGAGCCAGAATGTTGGGTTCCGGCCCAACGCCCAACGGGAAAAGGATAACGGTCAGAACGAAAAACATCAGGATGGTGACCGTATCGCTGCCCTGGCGCACGGCTAGATTCAGATCGCGGCGCAAAATGACCGACAACGCCCGAATCATCAGGCATGCCCCGACGCGAGCTCGCCGAGCGGCGGCGCGAAGTCGGCGAGGTCGAGGGTCACGGCGTCCGGCATCTCGAGATCCAGATGCGTGGCCAGCGCCACCATGCCGCCCGATCCACGGTGATCGGCCAAAGCGCGTTCGAGCGCCGCGACCGACGGCGCGTCAAGGCCCACCGTCGGTTCGTCGAGCAGCCAGATCCGGCCCGGGGCCGCGACAAGCCGCGCCAGCGCCAGCCGCCGCCGCTGGCCGGACGAAAGCATGCGCGCCGGTATATCCGCGAGCCCGTCGAGGCTGAACGCCGCGAGTCCGCGTCGGGCGGCGGCGCCGGCCTGCTCTCCGGCCGGGCCACAAAGAGCCGCCCAGAAGCCGGCGTTCTCGGCGACCGTGAGCAGCGGCTTGATCGCATTCTGGTGCCCGACATAGAGCAGCCGGGCGTCGTGCGCCTCCGGGTCGTCGTCGAGCGGCCGGCCGTTCCAACTGAGCCGGCCGGCGAGCGGCGGGATCAGCCGCGCCATGACTCGCAGCAGGCTCGATTTGCCGGAGCCGTTGGGTCCCACGAGCTTTAGTGCCCCGCCCGCGCCGATGGCAAACGAAAGGGACACAAAAACCGTGCGCTCGGCCCGCACGCAGACGAGGTCCTGTCCGGCGAATTCATCCATCGGCGTGGCGGCGGCCTTCCCCCGGGCTGCGGGATTCCATTTCCTTTTTCGGGCGGCTCGGAGCATAAACCCAACGCCCAATAATATGCAGCGGTTTCATGATTGCGAACGAATGACGGCCAACGGAGGGGGACTTCCGTCGGCCGTCAAGCTACCGGCCCGGGGAAGCCGGTATGGATGAGGCGTTGCCGCCTCTTCTAAGAGGGGAGGTCTTAGAGTGCCTAACGTGGACTGAGAATGTGACGCGATAAGGCCGGAAACATGGCAATATTGTGAATCTTCACACAATTGCGTGTGCGCCCGGGATCGTGTGCACCGAGGCGCCCGCGTCCGCTAGACTCTATATTTGTTCCCTCAGGCCCCGGATTTAATCCGGGGCAGGCGCCGGGCGGTCGCGTCCGCTCCCTTGGCTGCCTCGCATT
>CBDVDY010000133.1:0-7562 GCA_965372875.1 uncultured Alphaproteobacteria bacterium
CGCAACGGCTTGAAGCGGCTTGCCAACCGGTAAGTCCCGCCGGGATGGGTCAGGCAAACCTTTGTCACGACGTCCGAATCGGTCCTGGTCCGGCGATTGAGAATAAGGCAGGGCTCCTTCGCCTCGATTTCGAGCAGCCCGCCTTCCCACTCGCTGGCGGCCCTGGCTTCGATGATATGCTCCATCTCCGTATAGGGCACGTGGCTTAGGAGGTATTCGCCGGGCGTCGTCGAGGTAAAATCCCGGTACAGGAATTTCGGCGCGACCGTCGGATTGACGGCGCGGTCCTCGATCCGGATAGGCCGGCCGTTCTCATAGTGAACCAGAATGACGCGAAAGACCCGAGCCGCGAGCCTGAGTCCCATATCGAAGGCGGGACTCACCATTGTCAACAACTTGCCGCTGGCACAGAGTATCGGTCCCGCACCGTAACCATTTATGAGACCACGCCCCTGCACCATGCCCGAATGGGACACATTGTTGATCAACGGAAACCTGGCGACCATGTCGCCGGGTGGCGAGCCGTACGGCGCCGTTCCCGACGGCGCGATCGGCGTCGCCGAAGGGCGGATCGCATGGCTCGGCCGCCGCGCCGACCTGCCGGCGGCGCCGGGCGCTTGCGCCAGGCGGGTTTACGACCTCGATGGCGGCTGGGTCACGCCGGGCCTGATCGATTGCCACAGCCATATCGTTTATGGCGGCGACCGCGCGGCCGAGTTCGAGTTGCGCCTCGAAGGCGCCAGTTACGAGGACATCGCGCGCGCCGGCGGGGGCATCCGTTCGACCGTCACGCAGACCCGCGCTTCGTCCGAAGACGATCTGCTGGCTTCGGCGCTCGGCCGGGTCGCGGATTTGCTCGCCGAGGGCGTGACGACCATGGAAATAAAGTCGGGATACGGCCTCAACCGGGACGACGAGCTCAAACAACTCCGTGTCGCGCGCGCTATCGCCGATAGCAGCCCATTGACGGTCTGCACCACCTACCTCGGCGCCCATGCGGTGCCGCCCGAGTTCGAGGGCAAGCCGGACCGGTATATCGATCTTGTTTGCGATCATGTGTTGCCCGCCGCCGCCGGCGGGAAGCTCGCCGACGCCGTGGACGTGTTCTGCGAGACCATCGCATTCACCGCCGAACAGTGCGAGCGCGTGTTCCGCGCCGCCAAGGCGCACGGGCTTCCGGTCAAGGCTCATGTCGGGCAGCTTTCCGACATGGGCGGGGCCGAGCTCGCCGCCCGGTACGGCGCGCTTTCCTGCGACCACCTCGAATACGTCTCGGAGGCGGGCGTGCGGGCGATGGCGGCCGCCGGCACGGTCGCGGTCCTGCTGCCGGGCGCATACTATTTTCTGCGCCAGACGCAGGCGCCGCCGATCGAGCTGTTCCGGCGGCACGGCGTGCCGATGGCCGTGGCGACCGATTCCAATCCCGGCAGTTCGCCGGCGACCTCGCTGCTGCTGATGCTGAACATGGCCTGCACGATTTTCCGCCTGACGCCGGAGGAAGCGTTGGCCGGCGTAACCCGCGAAGCGGCGCGGGCGCTCGGCATGGCGGACCGGCGCGGCACGATTGAGGCCGGCAAGGCGGCCGATTTGGCGGTCTGGCGCATCGACCGGCCGGCCGAGCTGGCCTACCGCATCGGCGCCAATCCCTGTGCCTGCGTCATCAGGTCGGGCGAGATCGTCCGGGGCCGCGTCGCCGGGATCGAACCATGAGCCGGCGGAGCCCGCCCGAAACGACGATCCGAGGGGGTAGGTTCTAACCGCCTTGGCGATAGACCACCGGGAATTCGGGCCCGTCGAACGGCGCGCCGTGATTTTTTTCGAGATCGGGAAACGACGGCGAATTAACGCCAATCGGCGATCAGTTCCGAGTCGCCGAATTTGGCACGTCAATCCGGGACGTAGACCTTGCCCAGGCGCTTGAAAACGCCGTCAAAAACGGCGCGCAAGTAATACAGGAAGCGCTTCGGCTTTTGGTCCTCGCGCCAGAGAAACCAGAAGCCGGAAAACAAACGCCAAGCCAGCGCCGGGAGATTGCCCGTTACATAGAGGCAGATGTAAACGTGATTGCGGGTATTGTAGTACGCCTTCCACGGCTCCATCGAGCTATACGCGACCTCCTTGCCCAAGATCCAATAGGTTTTGGCCGCAGCGGGACTCGGGTGATAGATCATCGCGTCCCTTACCATCATGGTCGGAAATCCGGCGGCCCGCATCCTGTGGGAATACTCCACCTCGTCTCCGCGGATAAAGAAATCGGGATTGGGGTAGCCGGCCACGTCGAGCGTATCCCGGTGAAACAGGGTTCCCAAAAGGCCCGCGCTATGAATTGCGATGGTCGGCGCCATCGCCTCGTCGATCTCGTAGATCAGGCGTGATTTTTTCCCGGTCTCGTCGATCGACGGCGCCGGCCAGCACAGGCGTCCCGTGCCCCGGTCGGTTGGTACGGCGGCGTACACCCGGCCTTTATCGGTGGCGTATTCCAGCAGATGTTCGAGACAACGCGAATCCGGCTCCGCGTCATCGTCCATCGTCCAAATCCAGTCGAAGCCAAGGCGGCGGCCTTCTTTCATACCAGCATGAAAGCCACCGCCGCCGCCGAGATTTTCATCGAGACGCAGGACCGGGATATCGGCGAACGCGCGCGCCAGCATCGCCCCGGTATCGTCGGTACTGGCGTTGTCGACGACAAGGATACGGTCGGGCGCGCGGGTCTGGGCCAACAGAGCGTCGAGGCAGCCGCGCAGCAAATCCGTATGGTTGTGCGTGACGACGACGACGCAGACGCTCGCGCTCAAGGCTGGCCCTCCGGTCGGCATCCCGGTCCGGCCGCGAGATTTTGCAGCGCCTTGCCCGCCGCCAACCCGTCGCGTACCGAATCGGCGATACCTTGGAAAATCCACCTAGCGTATCGGCCCACCGGCATGATGTTGTGTTCCTCAAGACGTCCCATCGCCTCTTCGCGCCACCGCGACTCCGGCCAGGCCCAGGTGTAAGCGACGTCGATCCAGGTCGGGTCGACGATCTCGGCCCCGTCGATGAAGCCCCAGGCGGCAAGCTCGGCCAGCACCTTTTCCGTGTAGGCTTCGATCGCGGCCTTCGAAGGCTTCTGGCCGCCAGGATAGGCGCGCTCGACGTACAGGCTTGCGTAGGCGCCGTTTGCGCGCCGGGACCGCGGCAGGAAGTCGACATCGACGTTGCTGTAAAACCCGACGCGGTGGAACCCCGATTCGCTTCTCGGCACATAGACCCAATGCGAATCCGGGCAGCTCGTCCCGCGCCGCGCGCCTATGTTGAGCACCAGTACCGAGGTATACGGATCCGGACTGGAGTCCACCGACAGCCCAGCCATCGCCATCATGCGATCGAGCGGGAGCGTGCCGACGAGCCGCTCGTATCGCAACCCGGAACCGTCGGCGAAGGTGACTTCTCGGCGTTGCGGATCGATCGCCACGGCGCGCTTGCCGAAGTGGATGTCGCAGTCCTCCGCCAGCCGCCGGGCCAAATGGTCCAGGCCTTCCCGTGGGTACAGGAAAGTCTGGTTGTAGCCGACCGGCTGGCTGTCATCGGTGGATTTTCTGGCTGGCGACTTGTAGGCGTCCTGGGGCGCGATGCGCGTCCACAAACCAGCGGTATAGGCCTCGTGGAAGGGACCGAAAAACAATTCGGTTAGTGACGCGCCGAAGCTCTGCCCTATCCAATCGGCCATGGTTCGCGGTGCGCCGTCGGCTGACTCCCGCAACTCCACGCGCGCCTCCTCGGCACGCTCCCGGCCAAGATGGTCGAGGTGGTTTTGTAATGGGTAGGGAATGTGCAAATTTTCGTTCGGCAGAAACACCGAGGCCCGGCGCTCATAGGCGGCGAAAGGCACCAGACTTTTCAGAAAATCGAGGGTCTCCGGGGCGCCGCCGAAGATCCAATGGCCGCCGCCGATCTCGAAACGATAAGCCTCGCCGTCCTCCGGCCGCCGTGAAAAGCGGCCGGGCCGGCCGGGCCGCATGTAGTACGACGAACAGATTCCTCCGCCTACCGGTTCCGCCTCGTAGACCGGCAGGCCGGAGGCGACCCCAGCGGCCAGACCAGTCACTCCGCCGCCAAGAATGAACGCGCCGTTCAAGCCCAGTTCACTCCTGGCCGGCGGAATCGATCGCGGGGAACGTGGTCATTACGCGGCGGCAGCGGCGCCCGGCCTATTCGCCGCGAAGTCGGCGCTACACGATATGGTTGCCGTTCTTGTTCCACGGCGGGACTATACCGGGAATACCAAATGGTGCAACGCGTTTGCGGACCGCAACTGCTTTCCGGTCCGTCGACGTGATTGGCTGGTCTCTCGCATGGCTCGGCCACTACGCAATCTTGCTGGTCGTTCCGCGCGCGCGTACCCTCGCCTGAACTCGCTTGATTTTGCACTTCCGAGGGGACGAGACACATGACCGATATCGCCTTCCTGCCGGCCAAGCGCCTGGCCGGCCTGATCCGCCGCGGCAAGGTCGGATGCCTGGAACTCCTCGAGCATTATTTGGCTCGGGTCGAGCGGTACAACCCGGCGCTCAACGCGATCATCGTCACCGACATACCGAAAGCGCGGCGCCGCGCGCGGGCGGCCGACCGGGCGCTGGCCAAGGGCGAAATATGGGGACCGCTCCACGGCGTGCCGATGACGGTGAAGGAGGCGTTCGACGTGGAGGGGCTGCCCACCACCTGGGGCATCCCCGATTACAAGAACAATATCGCCAGCCGCAACGCGCTCGCGGTCGATCGTTGGCTCGATTCCGGCGCGGTTCTGTTCGGCAAGACCAACGTGCCGATCTGGCTCGCCGATGCGCAGAGCTTCAACGCCATTTACGGCACCACCAACAACCCGTGGAATCTGGAGCTGACGCCGGGAGGCTCCTCGGGTGGTGCCTCGGCGGCGCTCGCCGCCGGGCTCACCGGTATCGAGATGGGCAGCGACATTGCTTCCTCGGTCCGCAATCCGGCGGCTTTTTGCGGGCTGTATGGCCACAAGCCCACCTTCGGAATATGTCCGATGCGCGGCCACGCGCTGGACGACAACGTCCGTGCCACCGACATCTTCGCCATCGGCCCGCTCGCGCGTAGCGCCGGCGATATCGCGCTCGGCCTTTCGATCATCGCCGGGCCGGACGAGATCGAGGCCAGGGGCAGCCGCCTCTCGCTCCCGCCGTCGAGGAAGAAGCGACTGCGCGATTTCAAGGTTGGCGTCATCGTCGATCATCCGATCGCGCCGGTCGAGAACGATATTCGCGAGCAATTGCAGAAGCTCGCCGATTTCCTCGGCCAGCAGAAGACCAAGATCAGCGACACGGCGCGCCCCGATATCGACCTCGACGACGCCAGCCGGACCTTCAATATGATGCTGCGCGCCGCCACGTCCGCGGGCCTCGGCGACGAGGACCAGGCGCGCTTCCGCGCTACGCTCGATGCCCTGCCGCCGGACGCCGACACGCCCCAGGCGCGGATGTTGCGTGGAAACACCATGTCGCACCGCGACTGGCTCAGGCTCGACGAGAAACGCCAGCGCATGCGCTGGAAGTGGCACGATTATTTCAAGGAGTACGATATTCTGCTCTGCCCGGTACTCGGTACCGCCGCCTTTCCGCACGATCACACGCCGCCCTACGAGCGGACCTTGACCGTGAACGGAAGCAAGGTGGCGTTCAGTTCCGTGCTCTTCTGGTCCGGCTATACCTGCATGACGTACTTGCCGTCGACGGTGGCGCCCGTCGGTTTCACCAAGGACGGCCGTCCCGTCGGGGTGCAGATCGTTGGGCCGGAATACGGTGACCGCACCTGTCTCCGGTTCGCCCGGCTCCTGGAAAAAGAATATCAGGCCTTCGTGCCGCCGCCGGGATACGAATGATGCGCGCCGGTACCGGATCGCGGACCTGGCGGTGCTCGACGAGGTGGGCGGATTGAATCGCGCGGCCGGCCTGAAAGAACTAAGCTCTACGCCGCGCCATGTCGCGGGACGGTTCGGGATTTGGTAACAAAGCAAAGCCGCGCTTGTCGGCATAAATGGAGGGGGAGGAGACCGTGGACCTGATACTGAGAAACGCCCGCGTCGCGGGGGCGGACGACGGGCCACCCGTCGATATCGGCATCGACAAGGGGCGGATTGCGGCGATCGAGCCGAACCTGGCGGCGGAAGGGGAGGAGATCGATATCGAGGGCCGGCTGGCCGCGCCCGGTTTTATCGAAACCCACATCCATCTCGACAAATCCTGCCTCCTGGACCGCTGCAAATCGGAGGAGGGAACCCTGGAGGAGGCCATCGGGGAGGTGGCCAAGGCGAAGAAAGCGTTTTCGCCCGAGGATGTGCGCGAGCGCGCCGTCCGCACGCTGGAAAAATGCATCCTCCAGGGGACCACCCACATGCGCACCCACCTGGAGGTCGATCCGGTGGTCGGGCTGCGCAGCCTCGAGGGCATATTGCCGCTCATCGACGAGTACAAATGGGCGATCGATCTCGAAATCTGCGTGTTTCCGCAGGAAGGCCTGCTCAACAACCCGGGCACCGATGAGCTCATGGTCGAGGGCCTCAGGCGCGGCTGCCGCGTCGTCGGCGGCGCGCCTTACACCGATTCGGATCCGCCCGGCCAGATCGACCGGGTGTTCGAGATGGCGCGCGAGTTCGACGTGGACATCGACATGCATTTGGATTTCGGCGCCACCACCGAGGGCATGACCATCGGGCACGTCTGCGACCTGACCGAAAAATTCGATTACGGCGGGCGTGTCGCGGTAGGTCACGTGACCCAACTGACGGCGGCGCCGGTCGACCAGTTCGACGCCGTCGTCAAGCGTCTGGCGGACGTTGGCGTGGCGGTGACGGTGCTGCCTTCGACCGACCTCTACCTCATGGGACGCCATTTGGACCACAATATCATCCGCGGCGTCGTGCCCGTGCACAAGATGCTGCGGGCCGGGGTCAACTGCTCGCTTTCGTCCAATAATGTGCTCAACCCGTTCACGCCTTTCGGCGACTGTTCGCTGGTCCGCATGGCCAACCTTTACGCCAACATCTGCCAAGTCGGGCAGGCGAACGATACGGCGGAATGTTTTGATATGGTAACGAGCCGCTCGGCCCGGCTCCTGCGGCTCGACGACTATGGCGTGGCCGTTGGCAATCAAGCGGATCTGGTCGTCCTCGATTCCAGTAACCGGGCGCAGGCGGTAGCGGAACTGTCGCCGGCGCTGTACGGCTTCAAGCGCGGGCGCATGACGTTCAAGCGCGAGCGCGCCGAACTGATCCGGCCCCATTGACGGCGCGAGAGCGGTCTCCGATAAATTTGACGCGCAACAGGCCCCCTCACCCAGCTTCGGCTAAGGCTCGGCAAGAAGCCTCGCCAAGCCTGCGCAACCCTCTCCCTCGCTGGGGAGAGGGGAAGAATATGGCGGCCCGGCTGAATTACCCTCTCCCCTCGAGGGAGAGGGAGGGGCCCGCGTAGCGGGAGGGTGAGGGGGGTGTATCAAACGAATTGGATGAGGCGCTAGGTCACGCGGGCCGGCCGCTTGGCGCCGAGATAGGCGCCGAGCACGCGCGA
>CBDVDY010000134.1:0-7536 GCA_965372875.1 uncultured Alphaproteobacteria bacterium
TGCCGAGGACGCACATGCTCATGCCGTATTTCGCCATGGTGTAGGCGACGTGCGGGCCGAACCAGCGCGGGTTCATGTTCAGCGGCGAGGCCAGCGTCAGGATGTGCGGGTTCGCGGCCTGCTTGAGATGGGGCAGGCAGGCCTGCGAGCAGGCAAAGGTGCCGCGCGCGTTGACCTGGTGCATCAAATCGTAACGCTTCATCGGCGTCTCGGCGGTGCCGGTGAGGCTGATGGCGCTGGCGTTATTGACCAGAATATCGATGCCGCCGAAGGCGTCCACCGCCTGGTCTACCGCGGCCAGAATTTGCGCTTCGTCGCGGATGTCGGTGGCGATCGGCAGCGCCCGCCCGCCGGCCTTGCCCATCTCCTCGGCGGCGGTGAAGATCGTGCCCGGCAGCTTGGGATGCGGCTCGGTGGTCTTGGCCACGATCACCACGTTGGCGCCGTCGCGCGCCGCGCGCAGGCCGATTTCCTTGCCGATGCCGCGCGAGGCGCCGGTAATGAAAAGCGTTTTTCCCTCGAGCGTAGCCATGTCCTAAGCCCCCCTCCTAACCCTTGAAGTCCGGCTTGCGTTTTTCGACGAAGGCGGTGATGCCCTCGGTGAAGTCCGCCTCCGACGCGCAGATGGCGAAACTTTCCGCCTCCCGCTGCAACTGGCTTTCGAGCGTCGATTGCGGCGAGGCCTGCAACAACGCCTTGGTGCGCCCGTAAACGCGCGTTGGCCCCTTGGCCAGGCGGGCGGCCAATTTTTCCGTCTCGGCCGCAAGCTCGGCCGCCGGCACCACCCAATTGACGAGGCCGAGCGACAGCGCCGCGGCGCTGTCGAAGCGGTCGCCCAGGAGTGCTAACTCCATCGCCTTTTTCATGCCCAGCGCCCTCGGCAGGGCGAAGGTCGAGCCGCCGTCGGGGCTGACGCCAATATTGCAATAGGCCAGGGTGAAATAGCCGTCGTCGGCCGCCACCACCAGATCGCACGCCAGCATCAGGCTGACGCCGAAGCCGGCGACGGCGCCGTGCACGCTGGCGATCACCGGCTTGGGCATGCGGCGCAACGAGACCACCAGCGGATGAACATTGTTGACGAAGCTTTCGAACTCACGCCGCTTGGTGACGGCGTCCTTGTCCAGATTCTGATAGAACCATTTCAGGTCGCCGCCCGCCATGAATCCGCCGCCGGCGCCGCGGATCACCACCACGCGGACCGCTTCGTCGAGTTCCGCGCGCGCGCACGCCTCGCCAAGCGCCTCGTTCATCTCGGCGTTGAGGGCGTTCAGCGCCTCGGGCCGGTTCATGGTGATGGTGGCGACTCCGCCTTCGATCTCGGTCTGGACGATATCGGTCATGCAAATCTCCCAATCATTTCCTATCGGCGCCAACCCGCAACCGAGCGGCAACACGAGAATTAGGAACCACAGAGACACAGAGACACAGAGGTATCGAGCTCAATTTCTCGGTAAGTATCCGTGCGATCCGCGATTAAAAGGAAAATTTCTGGTTCTCTGTGTCTCTGTGCCTCTGTGGTAATTTTCCTTTGGTTTCCGGGAAGTACGGAGCCGTTCAAAGTTGGCCGACGAAGGCGGCGACGGCCTCGCCGATCTCGCGCGGCGAATCCTCCTGCACGAAGTGCAGGCCCTTGATTGTGACCTCTTCCTGGTTCGGCCAGGCGCGGCAGATGTCGCGCGCCCGGCCGGTCAGGATCGAGCCCGGATCGGCGTTGACGAACAGCTTGGGCACGGCGCCCTCGGCCAGCCACTTGCCGTTCGCCTCGACGATTTCGACCACGTCGGCGGGCTCGCCCTCGATCGGAATCTGGCGCGGCCAGGTAAGCGTCGGGCGCCGCGATTCGCCGGGCTCGCGGTAGGGCCGCCGATAGTTGTCGTGCTCTTCTTCGGTGAGGCCGCGCAGGATACTCGCCGGCAGGATGCGCTCGACGAAGAAGTTCTTCTCCAGCACCATCGTCTCGCCGGCTTCCGAGCGCATGCCCCGGAAAGCACGGCGCGACGCCTCGGGCCAGTCGTCCCAGGTGACCGGGGTGATGATCGCCTCCATGTAGACGATGCCGCGCACCCGTTCCGGATTGCGCCGGGCCCAGCTGAACCCCAACGCCGAGCCCCAATCGTGGATCACCAGCACCGCGTTCGACGGATCCATGGCCTCGAACCAGGCGTCGAGGTAACGCGCGTGGTCGGCGTAAGTGTACGAGCCGCCGGGCGCCTTGCCCGACTCGCCCATGCCGATCAGGTCGGGCGCCAGGCAGCGGTTCCGCGGCGACACATGCGGGATGATGTTGCGCCAGAGGTACGACGACGTGGGATTGCCGTGCAGGAACACCACGGGATCGCCGGACCCCGTATCGACGTAGGCCATCTCGCTGTCGAGCACCGCCACGCGCTTGCGCGGGTGCGGGTCGGCGGCGGAGATTTCGGCCGCGGTATTATCGTTCATGACACTCGGGTCCCCTCCGTGCCGGCCACCAGAGGCTATAGACCGGAGATGAATTTGGCCACGGCCTCGCCGATCTCGACCGGCGAATCCTCTTGCGCGTAGTGCAGGCCGGCGACGGTTACTTCCTGCTGGTTGGGCCATGAGCGGCAGAATTCGCGCATGTTGCCGCGCTGCATGATGCGGCCGGGCTCGGCGTTGATGAACAGTTTGGGCAGGTCGCTCCCGGACAGCCATTCGGCGTAGGCGGCGACGGTCTGGTGATTGTCCGCCGGCTCGCCGTCGATCGGGATTTCGCGCGGCCAGGTCAGCGTCGGCTGGCGCGATGCGCCCGGCTCGCGGTACGGCCGGCGATAGACGTCGTGCGTCTCCTCGTCCAGCTCGCGCATGATGCCGGCCGGCATCACCCGCTCGACGAACATGTTCTGTTGCAGCACCAGCTCCTCGCCGGCGTCCGATCGCATGGCCTCGAACGACTTGCGCGCCGCTTCGGGCCAGGTCGCGAACTCCATCGGCTGGACGATGGCTTCCATATAGGCGATGCCGCGCACCCGTTCCGGATTGCGCCGAGCCCAGTGAAATCCCAGGCCCGAGCCCCAGTCGTGCACCACCAGCACCACGTTGGAAAGTTCCAGCGCGTCGAACCAGGCGTCGAGGTAGCGCGCGTGATCGGCGAAACGATACGAACCGCCGGGCGCCTTGCCCGACTCGCCCATGCCGATCAGGTCGGGCGCCAGGCAGCGCGCCACCGGCTCGACGTGCGGGATGATGTTGCGCCAAAGGTAGGACGACGTCGGGTTGCCGTGCAGGAACACCGCGGGATCGCCGGACCCCGTATCGATGTAGGCCATCTCGCTGTCGAGGACCGCGACCCGCTTTCTCGCGTACGGATCGGCGGCCGAAATATCGCCGCTGCTCATGATTCCTCCCGCGCCCAATCAGCCGGCTGACGCCATTATCGCGCCACTATAGAAGCGGCGCGGGGCGATGCAAAGGCCGTGGCGGCAGAGGCGAATGGTAAACGCATATTAACGCGTCCTTCAGGAAATCGCCGCATGTTGATGGGCCATTCCAGGTAGATCGGCAATTTTCGGCGAATATGTCCCAGTGGCATTCCCTGTGGCTGAGCGATCCGCTGCCCCCGCCGGTTGAGCGGGAGGTGAATGTCGAGCGCATACTGACGCTGAGCAAGCATCAGCCGGTCGCCTCGGCCGCCTACGCGTTCAATTCCGCCCTTTTGGTTGTATTCCTGTGGCCGATCACGGATCACGTGGTGCTCCTTGCCTGGCTGGCATTGCTCTGGTCGGTGGCGGCGCTGCAATTGTGGCGCTGGCTGCGCAACCGGAGCCGCCCGCGGCCAAGCAGCGTCTCGCGCGGCGCCGTGCGGCGTGCCATCTGGTGGTCCTGGCTCGGCGGCGCCCTTTGGGGTGTCTTCGCCGCCGCGACCTTCCCCTTCGAATCGGTTCCGGCGCAGATGCTCGTGGGCTTCGTGGTCATCGGCATGGCCGCGGGATCGGTCCCGGCCCTGAACTGCCTGCCGGCCGCGGCGCTGGGCTACGTCCTGTTTGCGGTGGTGCCGCCGGTCGCCGTCGTCCTCGCCGAGGGCGTCGAAATCTACACCTACGTAGCACCCTTCGCCGCGACTTTAATCGGCTTCCTCATCATCACCGTGCGCAATGGCTATCTCACTCTGGTCGGCGCCGTCGAGCTCAGGCTGGCGAACGTCGATTTGGCGCGGCGGGCCGAGGAGGCGAGCAAGGCCAAGTCCCGCTTCCTCGCCAACATGAGCCACGAATTGCGCACGCCGCTGAACGCCATAATCGGGTTTTCCGAAGCCATGCAGGCGGAGGTCGCCGGCCCCCTGGGCGTGCCGCGATACCGGGAATATACCGGCCACATCGCCGACAGCGGCAAACACCTGCTTGCCATCATCAACGACATTCTCGATCTGTCGAAGGTCGAGGCGGGGCACATGGAACTCGCCGAAGACGAGCTATCGCTGGACGATCTCGTGGGCGACGCGGTGGCCGTCGTATCGGGACAGGCCGAGGATTCCGGCGTCCGGCTCGAGACTTCGGTTGCGCCCAGGCTGCCCGCAATCATCGCCGATGGGCGGAAGCTGCACCAGGTTCTCCTGAACCTGATCGCCAACGCCGTCAAATACACGCCGCAAGGCGGCAGTATCCGGGTCGAGGCGAGGCGCGCGGGCGACGGCGGCATGGTGATCGCGGTCTCCGATACCGGCATCGGCATCGCCGCGCGCGAGGTCGAATCCCTGATGAAACCGTTTGCCCAGTCGACCAACCCGGATGCTCTCAAGCGCGGCGGGACGGGGCTGGGCTTGACGCTTGCCCGGGAGTTCATCGAAATGCACGACGGCACGCTCGAGATCGCCAGCGAGCTGGGCGCCGGGACCACCGTGACCGTGCGCCTGCCGGCCAAGCGGGTGACCGGCCGGCGCGCCGCCCGCAAGCGCCGGACCAGCGTCGCCTAAATTTCCCCCGCTTGTCGCGCCCGACCCTTCCCCCATTTGCCCGACTGCGAATCGGCAATTACCGCCGGCATCGGCATCTCGTGCTATAATTGATGCGGCCGACAGCGATGGGGAGGTCCAGCATGATCGTGCAAAGCGCAGCCGACGGCGGGCCGCATCTCGTCATCACCATGGCCGAGCACACCGAACTCGCCGGGCGCGTCGCGCGGGTCTTCGGCAACGATAAATTCGAGCCGGTGGCGCCGCGCGACGAAATGCTGTTCGTGGTCGGCCACCACGACCAGGGTTGGGCCGAACTCGACGCCGCGCCCGGGCTCGATCCGGAAACGCGATTGCCGTACAGCCTGACGCACACGCCGTTCGCCGAGATCATCAAGACCAGCGCCCGCTCGCCCAGCTTCAACGAAGCCCATCATCCGTATTGCGGGCTGCTCTCCAGCATGCACAGCTGGGGTCTCTACAATGGACGCTACGGCATGTCCGACCGGGTGTTGCTGGATTTCATCGCCGCCGAACAACGTCCGGCCGTCGACGCCATGCTCGATGGAGAGATCGCGCGGCAGGAGCGCATCAAGGCGAGCCTGGCGGACGATCCCGAAACCGCCGCCTGGATCGAGGAGGCGCGCCTCTTCCAGAACTACAAGCAGCTTCAGTTCTTCGATACGCTGGCGCTGTATTTCAACCTGACCGGCGTGGGCGAACGCGAGGCCACCTCGTTCGAGCACGTGCCGATGACCGGGTCCGAGGACGCGACGGTTGCGCTGCGGCCCGAAGGATCGGGAACGTACAGTTTCGCGCCCTACCCCTTCGCCGAGGACGGCGTGGAGGTTTCCTTTACCGGGCGCTACATGGTGCCGGCCGACGACTCCGATGGGGACGACTCCGTTGGGCCGGATGTCGGCGGGGACGAGGTCGCGGCGATGCTGCGGGACGCGCCGACCGGCGAAGAGCGCATGCGTTTCGTCGCGGCGTGAAACATGCGCTTGGTGCGGCCGCTTTTTGCCGCTAAGTTGGCGCGGATAAATCCTGGGCGATGATTGTGCTGGCCGTGCGACGGTGCTATTGCGCCGGGCCGAGGGAGAGTTCGCCGATGGCGGAAATTCGGTTCGCTCGAATGACGCTTGCGTTGGCTGGCGTAGCACTCCTCGCCGCGGGCTGCGGCGATCACCGGCCGCTGTGGCGTCAGGCCGGTCTGCCGAATCCTTCGATCTCTCTGATGCCGCCGGGCGCGCGCGTGGCCGATCTGGCCGTGCAGGTCGCCGGCCCGGCCGCCGCCGCCGTCTCGGAGTCGCGGGCGGTTCGCGCCGCGCCGCGCCCGGCGCCGAAAAAGCCGTCCGCAGCCGGTGCCGCCCGGGTGTCCCGCCGGCAGCCGGCGCCGCGGGCGCCGCTCCTCGTCGCCGCCGCGAGCGCCGGCGCGCATTTCGTGCAAGTCGGCGCCCACCGGACCCGCGCGGCGAGCGAGGATATGTGGAGCAGACTTCGGTCGCTGCATCCTCGGCAACTCGGCGCCGAATCGCACTTCATCGTGCGGCGCGATTTTGGCACGCCCAGGGGCACATATTTCCAGATTCAATTGGGCCCCTTCGCCGACCGGCGCGCGGCCGACGCCAAATGCGCGGCGCTCCAATCGGCTCGGATCGACTGCTTCGTCGTCCGCACCGCGCTCGAACGGGTAGTCCTGCCGGCCGCCGGCGCGCCGTCGCCGGGTGCCGCTTCGGCGAACGCTCCGGCCCGCGCCGTGCCGCCGCCGCCGGCCCGCAAGAAGGCGGCTGTATTTATCCGCTCCGGCCTCGGCCAAGGCGACAACCACGAATAGCCCAGTCGATCCGCGACCGCCCGGCAATCGCCCCGCGGCGCGCGCCCGTTACATGAGCCTGCCCGCAAGGTAGATCCATGCCTCCCATCGGCGTTGTTATCCGGCTGTTCGGCAGCCTGTGCGCGGTTTTCATCCTGAGCCAGTTCTACCGCTCGGCGATCGCGGTCATTGCGCCCGGTCTGCGCGCCGAAGCCGACCTGTCGGCCGAGATGCTGGGCCTGCTGACCGGCGCGTTCTTCATCGCCATCGCGGCCATGCAATTGCCGGTGGGCGTGATGCTGGACCGCTACGGACCCAGGCGTACGGTGCCCTCGCTGCTGGCGTTTACCGTCGTCGGCGCCGTGGTGTTCGCAATATCCGACAGCGTGCCCGGCCTGATCCTGGGGCAAATGCTGATCGGCGGCGGCTGCGCCGGGGTCTTCATGGGCGGGCTGGTGACGATTTCGCGCTGGTTTCCGCCCGATCGGTTCGGTACGGTTTCCTCGGTAGCGCTGGCGATCAGTGGGCTCGGCACGCTCCTCTCGGCGACGCCGTTTGCCGCGTTCGCCGAGGCACTCGGCTGGCGCGGCGCCTATTTGGCGCTGGCGGCGGTCACGGCGGTGCTGGCGGCGTTGGTGTATGCGATGGTGCGAGACGCGCCGCCCGGCCACCCCTATCACGAGCGCCAGCCGGAAACCCTAGGCGACGCGATTCGCGGCGTCCGCAGGGTTCTCGCTCACCCGCCGATCTACGGCATCCTCGCGGTGGCGTTCGTCAGCTACGCCGCGAGCATCAGCGTCCGCGG
>CBDVDY010000135.1:0-7472 GCA_965372875.1 uncultured Alphaproteobacteria bacterium
GCCGAGCAAATCCGCGTGGCCGCCGGCGAGCCGCTTTCGATCAAGCAGAAGGACGTGGCGCTGCGGGGCCACGCCATCGAGTGCCGCGTCACCGCCGAGAACCCGGAGACCTTCGTCCCCTCGCCGGGGCGCGTGACCGACTACCACCCGCCGGGCGGGCTCGGCGTGCGCGTCGATTCGGGGCTCTATTCGGGCTACACCGTGCCGCCCTATTACGACAGCCTGGTGGCCAAACTGATCGTGCACGGCGACGACCGCGCTTCCTGCCTGATGCGGCTACGGCGCGCGCTCGAGGAGTTCGTGATCGGCGGCATCGAGACCACCATCCCGCTGCACGCCCGCCTCGCCGCCGATCCCGAATTCATCGCCGGCGAATACGACATCCACTGGCTGGAAAACTTCGTCGCCGGCGAGCGCGCCGACTAGGCCTTAGATCTGCGCCGCGATGGCGTTGAGCTTGCCCTCGATCTCGTCCGGCGCGTAGGGCTTGGTGATGTACATATTGACCCCATGTTTCTTCGCCTCCTTGATCGAGCCGGCGTCGGCGTTGGCCGTCACCATCACGAAGGGAACGTCCGGGTAGGCGGCGCGGACCCGGCGCAACAGCTCGATGCCGGACATGCGCGGCATGTTCCAGTCGCAGATGATGAGATCGATGTGCCCATCCATCTCGCTGAGAAGCTGCTGCGCCGCCTTGCCGTCGTTCGCCGTGTAGATGTTGGCCACGTGGAGATCCTTCAAAATCATGGTGAGAAGGTGCATCGGCTGCGGCTGGTCCTCGACGACGAGGATTTTCATCTCTTTCAGTTCTTTAGACATGGTGTTTCATCACTCCTGTTGAATTGGGGGCGTCGCCATCGACGATGGCCGCACGCCCACCCGTTCGATCATGTGGCGATAACTTCCCCCACCAGTTGGCCGAGATCGTCCGGATCGAACGGCTTCGGCAACAAGACGCTTTCCCTTCCTATCGGATCGGCTTTCAGGTCGCGGGCGTCGCCGTGCCCGGACAGGAAGACGATCTTCAAATTTGGTTTTTGGCTGGCCAACTCCCGGGCCAGCGCCAGTCCGCCCTCGCCCGGCATGGCGGCGTCGACGAGCAGCAGATCGATGTCGTCGGCGTTCTCCCGGTAGATCTCCGCGGCCGCCGCGCCGTCTTCCGCCGTGAGCACGGTGTAGCCCAGGCCCTCGAGCGTGGTGCGGACCAGATCGCGGATCGGTTTCTTGTCCTCGGCGACGAGGATGGTCGCTCGTCGCGCCGGCGCCGCCGGTCCGATGTCCTCTCCATCCTCCCGCCGGGCGCCCTCGACCCGCGGCAGGTAGATGGTGAACGTGGTGCCGGCCCCGACTTCGCTGTCGACGTCGACGATCCCGCCCGATTGCTCGACCATGCCGTACACCATCGACAGGCCGAGGCCCGTCCCCTGGTCGGTCTCCTTGGTCGTGAAGAAGGGATCGAAGATGTGCTCGAGCGTTTCCGCGTCGATTCCCGTCCCGGTATCGCTGACGAACACCGCCACGTAGCGGCCCGCGTCGGCGTGCGGGTACAGGGCAACGCGGCTCTCGTCCAACTCGACGGTGCGGCTGCCGATCGTCAGTTGACCGCCATCGGGCATCGCGTGGCAGGCGTTGATCGCCAGGTTGAGGATCGCCTGCGAGAGCTGATCGGGATCGACGCTGACCCAGAGCTCCTCGTCCGACAGGCTCATTCGCATGGGAATGGCGTCGCCCACGATCGGCTTTACCATGGTCTGCAAGTCGACCAGGATCCGGTTCGTGCTCACGACCTTCGCCTCGAGCTCCTGCTTGCGGGCGAAGGCAAGCATTTGCCGGGTCAGGCCCGCCGCCTGGTCGGAGGCCTTGACGATCTCCCCGAGGCATTCTCGGACGCGCTCGGTGTCGTCGGCCGCGCGCGCGGCCATGTGGGCGAAACCGCCGATCGCGGTCAGCAAATTGTTGAATTCGTGCGCTACGCCGCCGGTAAGCTGTCCCAGCGATTCCATCTTGTAGGCGTGGCGGAGCCGCTCCTCCTGTGCCACGCGTTCGGTGAGGTCGGTGACGTTGGCGACGAAACAGGTCTCGCCGCGGAGCGACATTTTAGCGACCGAGAGCTCCATCGGAAATTCGCCGCCGTCGCCGCGGCGCCCCACAAGCTGCCGCACCTTGCCGATGACCCTCGCCTGCCCGCTTTCCAGGTAATCGGCGATGTAGCCGTCGTGCGCCGCGCGATGCAAATCCGGCATCAACATATCGACGTTCCGCGAGATCACGTCCTTCGCCTGGAAACCGAACAGCTTTTCCGCCGCCGGGTTGAACGCCATGACGGCGCCCAGCGAGTCGGTCGTGACGACGGCGATAACGGAATTGTCCATTATCGCCCGCAACTCCTCGGTCCGCTCGGCGACCCGGTCCTCGAGCTCGTCGCGCGCCGTCTGCAGCGCCGCCTCGTTGCGCTTGAGCCGCGTGATGTCGAAGTAGGTGAGCATGCGTCCGCCGTTCGGCAGCGCGGTACACTGGTATTGCAGTGTCACGCCGTCGGCGCGCTCGAACTCCATTGGCGCGATGTCGCCCCGCTCGATGGCGGCGACGCGCTGCTCCGCCCAGGCGTCCCATTCGTCTTCGGCGACCGCGTACACGCCGTTGTGGCGGTTGTATTCCATCAGCTCCCGCGCGGTGGGGTTTTTGGCGATGAATTCCGGCGGAATTCCCCAGATTTCCTGGAACGCCTTGTTGATGATCCGCCCGCGCAGATCGGCATCCATGAACACCACGCCGTAATCGATCCTGTCGAGCACCGCGTGGAGCTCGGCCATCGCGGCGTCTTTCTCGTCGCTCGCGGCCTCCAGGTTCTCCTTGGCGGCGCGCAGCGCCTTCTCGGCGCGTTTACGGTCCGTGATATCGGTGGAGATGCCGCCGACGGCGTAGGCCTCGCCCGAATCGTCGAGCAGTGGAAATTTGACCGACAGGTAGGTCCGCGTGCCGCCGTCGCGCTGGATGACCGATTCCTCGATCTGCATCGGCGCGCGGGTCTCGATCACCCGAAGGTCGTGCGCGGCTCTTGCGTCCGCCATCTCCTTGCTCGTGAGATCGTGGTCGGTCTTGCCGATTATGTCCGACGCCGGCGCGCCGACAATCTTCTGGATTTGGCGGTTGACCAGCATATAGCGCCCCTCGGCGTCCTTCAGGTGGACCAGCGCCGACGTGTTGTCCATGATCGCCTGCAGGCGGGCCTCGCTCGCGCGCAACGCCTGCTCGGCCACGTCGTGTTCGGCAATCCGCAGGGACAATTTCTCGTTCGCCGCCGCGAGCTCGGCGGTCCGCTCCTCGACCCGGCTCTCGAGCTCCGCATAGGCCCGCTTCAGCTCTACCCGCGCCTGCTTCTGCTCGGTGATGTCGCGGGCGGTGATGGCGAATACCGGAGGATCCTCGTTTTCGAACAGCTGGATGCGGGCGTTGGCGTAATAGTTCGATCCGTCCTTTCGCATGTGCGTGGGTTCCGCAATTACCTGGTGGCTTTGGCCGGTCCACAACGGCTTGACGAACTCGTCGAACCGCTCGCGCGAGAAATTCCGGACGATGTCGGCCGGCGTCAGTCGCGCCAGCTCTTCCATCGTGTAGCCAAGATTCTCGCGCCCGCCCCGGTTGACGTGGGCAAAGCGCAGCGTATGGGCGTCGATGACGTAGACTTCGCTGAACGAGTCCTCGACGATGCGTCCCAGCCTGGCGGTCAGCGCCGCCGCGGCGTCGGCCGTGTCCCGCAGCCGCTGAGCCGACAGGGACCCGCGCACGTACCCCACGATCGACAGGCCGAAGACCACGGCCAGCAAGATTACGAACAGGGTGGCGGTTTCGCCGGCGCTGGCCAGGAGCGGCGTCACGTCGGTGTAGATCTCGAATACGCCCTCGACCGGGCCGTCGCCGACGTGGATCGGAAGGTAGCTTTCGACGATGTGCCGGTCGTTGAGCTCTCCGGCGAATGACTGGAAGGCGTCGCGACGGACCAGCTTGGTCGAGGGTATGCTTTCCCGCATCGCAGCGACGAAATGCGGGTCGCCGCTTTCGTCCTCGCCGATCTGCGCCGGGTCGGAGGAATAGATTGTCAGGCCGTCGGCGTTGAAGATCTTGACCCTCAGCACGGGCACGTCGGAAATCAGGCCTTGGAGAATCTCGTGGATCTCGCGCGTCTCGCCGCGGCCGCGCAGGGTCTCTCCGTCCATCCCGGACACCGACGCCACGTAGCCCGAATATCGCGGCCAGATCACGTTGGCGAAGGACCGTGCCAGCGCGACGTTCTGCTGCTCGACCACCCGGACCACGTCGTCCACCGCGTGTTGGCGCTGCAGGATCAACAGCAGACCCGCCGCGGCGACCAGGACGATGGCGGCGCTTGTCAGGGCATGTTTGCGGAAATAGTTGAACATCGGCCGGTCTCATGCATCCGTTTGCGGCGGAAGGATTTTGCTTCCCTGCAACGGTCTACGCCGTCCGAATCAGATCAGCCGGAACAAGAATCGCCCGTAAAGGCGCCACACACTGGGCTCACGCCCAAATTAGCAACACATCCTTAACCAAAAGTTGAGGCGCCGGCGGCCGCGCCGACAGCGGGCCGGGCCCGCCACGCGATACGGTTACCGGGCCCGCCACGCGGTACGGTTAACAGACCGTTCAGGCGCCGCCGCGCATAATCCGGGGCATGAACTATCTCGCCTCGCTCCGCGCGCGCGGGCTCGATCGCATCCTCTGTCTCGTATTCATCGGCTTCGGGGCCAGCGCCCTGTTGCTGCACCTCACCCTGTCGATTTCGAAGATGTCCTTCGGAGCGCCGCTGGCCGATAGCGAAAACCTCGGCGATTTCTTCGTGTTCTTTTCCGCCTCCCGCTTCATCCTCGATGGCGCGCCGGTGGCGGAGCTATACGATCTCGTCGCCTTCAAGCGGTTTCAGATAGGGTTGGGAGCGGCTCCAGGCGGCCTGTACCCGTTCAACTATCCGCCGCACTATGTCTTCTTCGTCCTGCCGCTATCCGCCCTGCCCTACGATCTCGCCTTGCTGGCCTGGTCGGCGGCGACCCTGCTGCTGTTCCTATGGGCCGCCCGGCTCGCCGGGCTGCGCGGGGCCGAGCTCCTGGCCCTGGCCGTGGCGCCGACGACGATCGTCAACATCGCCGCCGGTCAGAACGGCTTTTTGACCTCGGCCCTGCTGGTCGCCGGCCTGTTCCTGTTCGAGCGCCGGCCCGTGCTGGCGGGGACGCTGTTCGGCCTGCTTACGGTCAAGCCCCATCTCGGCCTGCTGGTCCCGGTGGCGGCGCTGGCCCAGCGTAACTGGCGGCTCGCCCTCGCGGCGGCGCTATCGGCCGGAATCCTTGTCGGCGCCAGCATCCTGCTCTTCGGCTCGGCCGCCTGGATCGGCTACGCGAACTTCGCCGGCGAGTTTCGACAACTCATGGAGCTGCAGGCCGGGGGCTCGTTCCTGTCATATTCCGCCAGCGTGCAGATGGGCGCCCGCGTCGCCGGCTTGCCGGCATCGGCCGCCTATGCGATCCAGGCCCTGGTATCGGCCGGGGTGGCGACCACCCTCTACCGGCTTTACCGGACCACCAGCGACCGGACGCTCTGGCGCGTGGCGCTGCTCACCGGCACCATGCTCGCGAGCCCGTTCGGCTTCGTCTACGACCTGCCGTTCCTCAGCCTGGCGGTCATCCTGCTGGTCCGCCGCGGCCTGCGCCAGGGCTTCCTGCCGTACGAGCGCGTGCTGCTGGCGCTGGCCTGGCTCATGCCGTTCTTCGACAAAAACCTGAACGACATGGGGCTCCCGGTCATGCCGTTGATATTGCTGGCCCTGTTCGGCCTCGTCGTTTTCCGGGCCTGGCGGCCGGGCGTCGCGGTGCCCGGCGCCCGTGCCGCGCCTTGCGGTCCGGCCGGGGGCGCGCCAATATAGAGGCATGTCGCGCCTCAATCCCGAAATCCTGCTGCGCGCCTACGCCGCCGGCATCTTCCCGATGGCCGAAAGCCGCGCCGACGACGATTTGTTCTGGGTCGATCCCGAACGCCGCGGCATCATCCCGCTCGACGGCTTCCACGTGCCCCGGCGCCTGCGCCGCACGGTGCGCAAGCACCCCTTCGAGATCAGGGTGGACGGCGCCTTCGAGACGGTCGTCCGGCGCTGCGCCGAAGCCGCCGGGGACCGCCCCGATTCCTGGATCAACGACGAGATCGTGCAGGCCTATTCCGAGCTCAACGCGCTGGGTCACGCGCACAGCGTCGAATGCTGGCGCGACGGCGCGCTCGTGGGCGGGCTTTACGGCGTCTCGCTGGGCGCCGCCTTCTTCGGCGAAAGCATGTTCGCCCGCGCCAGCGACGCCAGCAAGGTGGCGCTGGTGCACCTGGTGGCGCGGCTCAAGCTCGGCGGCTATTTGCTGCTGGACGCGCAGTTCCTGACCCCGCATCTGGAGCAGTTCGGCGCGGTCGAGATTCCGCGCGACCGCTACCACGCGATGCTGGCCGAGGCGCTGACCACCAAGGCCGAAATCTATTTCGAACTGGAAGACGCGGCGCTCGAACGGTTCTTGCAGTCGATCACCCAGACGTCGTAGACCGCGTGCTCGAGGGCCGAGAGCGCCGGGCTCGAGGCGAACATCCAGCCGCTGAACACGGAAGTGGGGTCCTGCCCGCGCGCGGCCTCGTCGATCTCTAGGAAGGCGGCCGATTCCGGCGGTTCCTCGGGCGGGCGTTTCTTGCACGCCCGCGCCGTGATCCGCAGCGTGCCGAACGGCACTGGCAGGTCGAGGGGCGCGTCGAAGGTAAATATCCGCGCCGTCACCTTGTCCAGCCCCTGCAGCACGGCGATGCCGTTCTGGTTCCAGGTCTCGGCCGCGGCCTGGCCTGGCGCCATAACGAGAAGCGAGGCGATGGCGAGACCGATGGCGCGGGCCGGCAGGACGGAACGGATGCGGGGCGGGGTCCGAAACATGGGGCGTTAACTCTTGCGATAGGGGTTGACGAGCGAGGCCACCATGCCGGCCAGGACCTGGCGCAATTGGGCTTCGTCGCAGCCCATCAGCACGGCGTCCTCGAGCGCGTCCTGGCTCATCTCGCGGATTTCCTCGAGGTTCTCGTTCAACACCTTGATCTTCTCGACGCAGGACACCGGCTCGCCGTCCGGGTCGAGCCAGACGGGCGGCTGGAAATCACTGCTCCCGGCGTCATTCGCCATTCTTCATTTCCCGGTCGCGCGCCGATGTCGGATAAAGATTCCGCTAAAGATAAGGTGCCCGGCACGCTTATGCCAGCGCCGCCGCATGGCGGGTGCGGAAATCGTTAGGTGTATCCCCGGCCCACATACTTCGACAAGCTCAGCATGAGGACCTCACCCTGAGCTTGACGAAGGGTGAGCTAACCTTTGGCCGCTCTCAACCGATCCCCGGTTTGTCGGCGGCGAAGCGCAGGCGCACGTAATCGACGGTCCAATTGCCCTG
>CBDVDY010000136.1:0-7409 GCA_965372875.1 uncultured Alphaproteobacteria bacterium
GCCGGCTGTAACCCTCCACGTCGGCGGCGAGGATCGTGGTCAGCTTGCGTTGGACACGCTCGGATGCCATGGGAACACCTCCCTCAGCGAGACGTGCTACGGTTTTACTCTAGTAGTGGTGGCGGACAGCGTCCACGGGAGCAGGTGCGACAAATCGCGCCTTAATTCGCGGTGCGGAGATTATCCCGATTCCGCGCGCCCCAATGAGAACGATTGGACCTGCCCTTTAATGTCCGATTAGGGTTCAGGCTGCGTGAAAACTCGGATGCTGGGACCATCAGCGCAATAATTGAACCCGGAAGGTTGCTCAGGCGAATCATTGCCGCGTCGAAGGCCGGCTTTGCGACTCGATATTTCGTCTCGGTCTCCGAAAATTAGTTTTTACACAGCCCGGGTCATTCGCGGACATTGCCAGCGCCGTCCGGGATGCCCGTTTTCTGGTGCAAAGCGGATATCGGTGAGGTTGTCGGCAACGTCCGCTTACGGTCCTAAAGTGAACGTAATCAGGTGGACCGCTACAACAGCAGCAGGCTGAGCTCGGGAAACAGCGTCAACAGAATCGTCACCAGCAGCATGATGATCACGAACGGAAACGCGCCGATGAATATCTCGTTGAGCGTAACCCGCTCGTCGGCAAGGGTGGAGCGCACCACGTACACGGCGATGCCAAGGGGTGGCGTCAAGAGGCCCATTTCCACCGAGATCACCGTGACGATGCCGAACCAGACCAGATCGGCGCCGAAGCTCTCGACGATCGGCAGCACCAGGGGCAGAACGATCAACATGATCGAAATGGATTCGAGGAACATGCCGAGCACCAGCAGCAGCAGCACGTAGAGCGCCATGAAGCCATAGAAGCCGAGATCGGCGCCGGCAATGAGCATGCCCATCTGCTGGGGTAGCCCCGAAAGCGCCAGCATGCGGGCGTAGATGTTGGCCGCCAGAATGAGAAACAGGATCGCCACCGTCACGTGGCCGGTCTCGATCAGGACCTTCCAAAGCTTCGGCCAGCTCAGGCGCCGCTTCAGGACGGCAATGATCAGGGCGCCGGCCGCACCCACGGCGCCGGCCTCCACGGGCGTGAAAAAGCCGGCGTAGATTCCGCCCAGGACCAGGATGATCAGGACCAGGATGGGCAAAAGCTTGAAGAACGCCGAAACCACGTTCTCGTCGGTTTTTTCGTCTTTATCGGGGACGCCCACGAAAGCGGGCCAGAAATGCGCCATGCCGATGATGGCGACTCCCATGGCAAAGGCGAGGATGAGGCCGGGCACCACGGCGGCGAGAAACAACAGGCCAACCGACTGTTCGGCCACGAATCCGTAAATGATCAGCAAAAGGCTCGGCGGGATCAACATGCCCAGGACCGAACTCCCGGCAACCGCGCCCACCGCGAACCGCGGGGTGTAGCCGTGGTCGATCATGTAGGGTGCGGCGACCTTGGTGAACACGGCGGCCGAGGCGATGGACGATCCGGTGATGGCGGCGAACAGCGCATTGCCCACCACCGTGGCGACCCCGAGTCCGCCCTTGATCGACCGCAATACCCAACGCGCGACGTTGAATGTGTCCTTGCCGATGTCCGATTCGGCCACCACCAGCCCCATCAGGACAAAAAGCGGAACCACGCCGAAAACGTAGTTCCGCAGGAACTCGTTCGAGGCGAGCTTGACGGCGCTCACGCCGACATTCGGGCTGCCCATCATGATCCAGATGCCGACGAAGCCCAGCGTGATCAGCGCCACGCCGATGTGAATGCCGAAATAGATGAACGCCAACATCGCCAGCAGCGACAGGGCGCCGATTTCCACCTTGCCGAATCCGCTGTCCGCGACCAGGGCGATGACGGCGATCACGGCGGCCACCAGGACGATGTGCCCCCAGCCGATGGGCTGTTTAACCGCGGCCGCCCGGCGCAGGGCGAGCTCCCGGAAGATGCGCGCGACGCTGTCCACGAGCTGAAATAGATACTCGATGATGACGGTGGCGGCGCCGATCAGGATGATCAACCGCAGCGGCCACACGAGAATCGTGAAATCCCCTTCAACGCCGAATTTCAGGTCGGGCCATGCTTCGGCGAATTTGAAATAGGTGCCGTAGACGATCAGCGCGAAAACCAGGATTCCGAGCAGGTAGAACATGGAATGAAAGATCGCCGCCGCCACCGGCCGCTTGACCTCGAGCGTATCGATGAGAATTTCGGCCCGGGTAAACCTGCCGACATGCAACGCGTTGGCGAGCTGCAGAAATACCGCGCCGGTGATGGAATAGGCGACAAGCTCGGCGACCCCGCGAATCGGCGCGTTGAAGGCCTCGCGGGCGAATATGTCGGCCAGGATCAGGAACATGAGGCAGAAAACCCACAGGGTTCCCGCGCTGTTCATCAACGTCGTAATGCGGACGAAGAAACCGGTCGAACGCCGGTAAAGGCTCGGGCTCGCCTCCGGCAACGTTGTCGATGCGGACTGGGCGGTCACGGAATCACGGCCCGTTCGTCGAGGCGTCCGGCGCCATCAACGGCGCGCACCGGCGCACGGCCGACCCGTCCGCCGGCTCAGCCGCCGAACGCGGCGCGGTTCTCGCCGATCCAGTCGGCGAGCGGCCGCGGCGCATGCCCGGTGAGCGTTTCGACCCAGTCGGTTTCGCCCTGCATTCCGCCCTTGGCGCAGAACCCCATCAGTCCCGCCTGGTGCGCGATCAGCCAATCGGGCATGCCGCGATCCGCCAGGGCTTTTTTCAACGCCTCGGGCGGCACTTGCACGTAAGCGATTTCGCGGCCCAACGCCCGCGACAGTTCGGCCCTGACCTCTTCCATGGTCACCGGAGCGCCGGTGAGGAACAAGGCCTCGCCGTCGTGGCCGCCGGCGGTCAGAAGCTCGGCGCCGCATTCGCCCACGTCGGCCGGATGGATCATGGTGATCGTGGTCTCGGCCGGCAGCGCGGTAACCAGCTTGCCGTCATTGGCCACCGGCGGCGCCATGCCGAGCAAATTGCTCATGAAAAAATTGGGCCGGCTGATGGCCCAGCGCAGGCCGCTGGCCCTGACCGCGGTTTCCACCTTGTGGTGACTGCGCAGGATATCCGACGGCCCGTCGGCCGTTACGCCCTTCTCCGAGCCCGAAGATTCGACGATGTAGGAGATGCCGGCGCGCTTGGCGGCCTCGAGGGCGTTGAGCTCGAATTCAGCGAGTTTCGGGCTGTGACCGCACAGCAGGTACAGCGTATCCAGTCCGGAAAACGCGGAATCGAGGCTGGCCGGGTCGGAGAGATCGCCTTGCGCCAGCTCGACGTCGCCGCCCAATTTCTCCTTTGCCGCCGCCGGGTCGCGGACAATGCACTTGAACGAAGCGCCCTTTGCCTTGAGCGCCGCGACCACCTGGCTTCCCGTCATCCCCGTACCGCCGAGTACCCCGATCATTTGCGTCCTCCCCTGTGTTTAATTTTATTTATCGACTTGGACAGCCACTACCCTAGCACGCGCGGCCGAGCCCCAGAAAGGTCAATAAGCGCGCGCCGATCGCGGGCCGGTCAAGTCGAGCCCCGCGTGCGACGATTAGGCGAGCTCGCCGCGCACGATCGCCGCCCCTTTGACCATGGCGGCGAGCTTGCCCAGTGCTACCTCCCGCGACAGGTATTTCATGCCGCAATCGGGGGCCACCACCAGGCGCTCGGGCGGCAGGATTTCGAGCGCGGCGCGCAGCCGCGAGGCCACGCTCTCGGTGGTCTCGACGGTCTCGTCGCCGAGGTCGAGCACGCCGAGTATGATGGTTTTGGACGGCAGTTCCTCGAGAACGCCAAGATCCAGGCCGGGCTGCGCCGCCTCGATCGATATCTGGTCGGCGATACAGGCGTCGAGCTCGGGCAGGAACGAGTATCCGCCGGGTTTGTTTTTGACGGCGTGGGCGTAGCCGAAGCACATGTGAACCGCCGTGGTCCCGGTAGCACCTTCGAGCGCCCGGTCGATGGCCTTGACCGCGTAGCGCTTGGCTTGCTCGGGCCGCGCCTGCATCCACGGCTCGTCGATCTGCACGATGTCGGCGCCGGCGGCGAACAAATCCTTCATTTCCTGGTTTACCGCCTCGGCCAGGGCCATGGCGCAGGCCTCGTCGTCGCCGTAATGATCGTCGACGGCCTGTTGCGCCATGGTGAACGGGCCGGGCAGGGTAATCTTCACGCCGCGATCCGTGTTGGCCCGCAAAAACTCGACGTCGCGCGTCTCGACCGGCCGGCCGCGGCGGATCGGGCCGGTGATCCGCGGCACCGGAATCGGCTTGCCCGAACGGCCGGTGACGCTGCCCGGGTTGTCGATGTCGATGCCGTCGAGCGCCGTGGCGAAGCGGTTGGAATAGCTTTCCCGGCGAATCTCGCCGTCGCTGATGATGTCGATGCCGGCGCGCTCCATGTCGCGGATCGCCGAGAGCGTCGCGGCGTCCTGCGCCTCCTCGAGGTCGTCCTCGGCGACCCGCCAGATCTCGCGCGACCGCACCCGGGGCGGCATGGTGGATTTCAGCATGGCGCGATCCACCAGCCAGTCCGGCTGCACGTAACTTCCCACCACGGTGGTCGGCAAAATATGGTCGCTCATCCTCTCTCTCCAAATCCGCCGCATTGGAGGTCGCGCGGAACGTTCGGCAACAGGCTCACGCCCGCACGGACAGCGAAAGGATGGGGAAATGCCTGAGCGACTCGGTGATCATTTCCGCCGCCCGGAGCAGGATCGGAACCCGCTGCTCCACGATTGTCTCCTCGTCCACTTCCATCGAGTGGGCGGAGCTGTTGATCGCGGCGACGGCAAAGCCGCTCTCGTCGAACACCGGAACCGCAACGGCCAGAACGCCGTAGGCCAGCTCGTCCTTCACCGCCGCGTAGCCTTTTTCGCGCGCGTCCAGAATCGCGCGGCGAAGCTTCTTTCGATCCGTGACCGTGCGTTCGGTCAGCGCGGCGAAATCGGTCTCGGCGAGATACCGATCGAGGTCCGCGTCCGGCAGCTGACCCAGCAGGACCCGCCCCATGGAGGTCGGATAGGCGGGATAACGCGTTCCCACGCTGGCCTCGAGCCGCAGAATCCTTTTGGTGGCGACGTGCGCGAGATACACGATCTCGCCGCCGTCCAGGATGCTCAGGGACGCGGTGTCGCCGGTCCGGTTCACGATATCCTGAAGCTGGGTCCGGCACAGATCCTCGATGCTGATCGAATCGAGGAACGAGGCGGCCAAATCGAGCACGCGCGGCTTGAGCATGAACCGCCTTTCGTTGCGCCCGACGTAGCCCAGCCGCTCCAGCGTCCGCAGGCAGCGCCGCGCCGTCGCCGGGTTGAGCCCGGTCGTGCGCGCGACCTCGGCCAGGGTCAGCGCCGGCCGCTCGCGGCTAAAGACCTTGATCACGTCGAGCCCGCGGGCGAGCGAAGCGATCAGTTCCCGATCTTCGCCCCGGGTGTCTTCAGTTGTGTCTGTCGGCATGGTCGCCGGCGCCGATCACAGCACCTCTCTGCTGCCGTCCGAGTACCGGACCTTGAGCGTCACCGTGCCCTCGTTGAGCAGCCACGGACGGACGGTGAAACCGCGGGCGCCGCTCTGATGCATGGGGTCGGATTCGGCGATCTTCCTGGCTTCGTCCAGCGAGCCGGCGCGGATGATCACCATGCCGTCGCCTTCCCAGCTCTGTTCGTCGTCGGTCCAGAACGGCCCGGCGCCGAACATGATGCCCTTCTCTTCGAGCTCGATCTGGAATTTCAGGTGGGTCTCCACGTTCGCCATGACCGGCCCCAGCCCATTGGTCGGGGTCGTGAATACGACGTAGAGCTGCTTCTGCAGCATTCCCTTGCTGGCGTTCAGGATGTCCTCGACCTTGATTCCCTGTTCAGACATGTGCGCATCCTCCCGTTGCAAGTTTGTTGTCGGATTATGCTTTCTGGCGGCAAGTTGGAAACCGCCCTATTTCCCCGCGGCGCGCTCCTTCGCTCGACCGGACAAGCCGGCCCGGACCTCGTCGTTATGTTCCCCCAACGTGGGCGGCGGCACGATTTCGAGACTGCGCTCGCCGTCGAAAACCACGGGCGGCCGGACGGTCCTGAACCTGCCCATCTCCGGATGTTCCGCCTCGACCAGGATCTGAAGATGCCTTGCCTGCGGATCCTCGAGCGCCTCGCTGGCGTCGTAGACCGGCGCGAACGGCACCTCGAGCCGCTCCAGCCGCTGGCACCACTCGATGCGGCTTCGGCGCTTGAAGATCGGCCGCATGACGTCGATCAGCTCCTGCTGATGGCCGACCCGGGCGGCCCGGTCGGCGAAACGCGGGTCGGCGAACAGGTCGGGCTTCTCCATCGCCTCGGCGAGCCCGTCCCAGAACTTTTGCGGCGAGGACAGATGCAGCGCGATCCATTTTTCGTCGGCGCACTCCATGACGTAGGATTGCGACAGGCGCGGCCGGCTGTAGGGGCCGAGAATCTCGCCGATCGAATAGAAATGCGTGAAGGCGTCGAGGTTGAAATGGCATAGGGCCTCGAACATCGACACCTCGACCAGGCGCCCCTTGCCCGTCCGGTTGCGCTCGTGAAGCGCGCCGAGTATCCCATAGGCCGCATAGAATCCCGTCACGGCATCGCCGATCGCCGGCCCGATTACGCGCGGATTGGCGGGGTTGATGAGTTGCCCGAGAAAGCCGCTGGCCGCCTGCGCCACCGTGTCGTAGCTGGGCCGGTCCATGAAGGGGCCGTCCGGCCCCCAACCGGTTATCGAACAGTAGACGAGCCGCGGGTTGATCGACCTCAGCGTTTCGGCGCCCGCGCCCAGCCGCGCCGCCACGCCGGGACGGAAGTTCTCGATGAAGACGTCCGCGTCCCGCGCCAACTCAAGCAGCTCGGCCCGGTCCGATTCCTCCTTGGTATCGAGGGTGATGCTCCGCTTGTTGCGGTTGTAGGTCTGGAAATGCGGGCTGTACAGGCCGTCCTTGAACGACCGGAACGGATCGCCCGTGCCCGGCCGTTCGATCTTGATCACGTCGGCGCCAAGATCGCCGAGCAGCATCCCCGCCGCCGGTCCGGTAATGAAGGTCCCCATTTCCAGGACCCGAACGCCATCCAGCACCTTGACCATGTCCATCTCCCCGATGCAAGGCGTTGCCCGGTGGCTTTTTTCGTCGGGCCCCGGCGCGTTGCTTGCGATCCCCGTATCGGCGCGACGCGGGGCAATAACCCGCTCGTCCGTTCCTCCCGGTATTCGAATAATAATTCGTATAGCGAATTGTTATTCGAATACCGAAGGGTTTCACACCGCCACATTATTGTCAACGATTGCGGGGGGCCAGGCCAGCTTTCCCGATTCGTGCCCCATGGCTTAGACGGTGACGTGGCGCGGCGTGGCGCGGGATCGGGGCGCCTTGGGGTGTGTACACACCATCGACGTCATCAT
>CBDVDY010000137.1:0-7306 GCA_965372875.1 uncultured Alphaproteobacteria bacterium
CAGCGAAATCGTCGGTTAGGGTCGAAGCCACCGGGCCCCACCGGGCCCGCTTCTAAAGCAGGAACAGCGCCATCAGCGCAAGCGTCACGGCCACCGCCGTGGTACTCAAAATCGTCAATCCGACGAAATTGGCCCACATCCGCTGGTGGGGCGCGATATTGTGCTGCGCCGACAAATTATTCACCGGTTCCTTGCCAGCCGAAATCGTTGTCTATCCATAGGCAAACTTCCACCCCGTGCCAAGGCGATAAATTGCCGCAGGCTCTAGCCCCCGCCATCCGGGTTCGGGTTATACAGCACGCCGGGCTCGGCCGTGGCACCTTCGATCAAGACCTTGTCGCCGATGATGCGGACCCTTCCCTCCGCCACCATCCTGAGCGCCGCTGGAAAGATGCGGTGCTCGGCCTCGAGCACCCGCCGGGCCAGCGATTCGCCATCGTCGTCGGGCAACACCGGAACCACCGCCTGAATAAGAATCGGGCCTTCGTCGACCGCGGGCCGGACGAAATGTACGGTGCAACCGGCGAATCGCGCCCCGGCCTCGATCATGCGCTCGTGCACGTTCAGCCCGCGAAACGACGGCAGCAGAGAGGGGTGGATGTTGATCAACCGGTCGCGCCAGCGCTCGGCAAACCATTCCGACAGGAGCCGCATGAATCCCGCCATGCAGACGATTCCAACGCCGGCGCCGGTCAACGCTTCGTCCAGGGCGGCGTCGAAGCTCTCGCGGCTGTCGAAGGTCCGGTGATCGATGATTTTCGTCTCTATGCCGGCGCGTTCGGCCCGCTCCAACCCTTTCGCGTCGGCATTGTTCGATACGACGAGAACGATTTCGGCCGGAAAGTTGGGGGCGGCGCACGCGTCGATCAACGCCTGCAGGTTCGAGCCTCGGCCCGAAATCAATACGCCGGCCTTCAACCTGGCCATCGCGAGTTCCAGCCCTCGATAACCACGCGCTCTTGATCGGGCGCGGCCCGGACCACCTCGCCGATGCGATGGATTTCCTCGCCGGCGGCGGCAAAATAGTCGGCGATATCGTCGGCGCGGGCGGGGTCGGCGATCACCGCCATGCCGATCCCACAGTTGAAGGTGCGCGCCATCTCGCGCGGCGCGATTCCGCCGCTCGAGGCGAGCCATCCGAATACAGGCGGAATCGGCCAGGCGGCGGCATCGAGCGCGGCCGCGAGACCGCCGGGCAACACGCGCGGAATATTCTCCAACAATCCGCCACCGGTGATGTGGGCCAGCGCCCGTACGCCGCCGGCGCGCACGCCGGCAAGGCAGCTGCCGACATAGATTCGGGTTGGCGCAAGCAGCGCCTCGCCCAATGCCAGCTCCGGCGCGAACGGCGCGGGCGCGTCAAGGCCGATCCCGGTCTGCGCGACGATCCGGCGCACTAACGAAAATCCGTTGGAATGCAACCCATTGGAGGCGAGCCCCAGGATC
Organism: uncultured Alphaproteobacteria bacterium; assembly: GCA_965372875.1. Classification (GTDB taxonomy): domain Bacteria; phylum Pseudomonadota; class Alphaproteobacteria; order CBDVDY01; family CBDVDY01; genus CBDVDY01. The sequence continues at coordinate 1,447 of CBDVDY010000137.1, forward strand.
GTGTCGCCCTCGGCCACGGCGTCGCCGGTGAGCAGGCCGCCGCGCTCGACCGCGCCGACCGCGAAGCCCGCTAAATCGTATTCGCCGCCCTGATACATGCCGGGCAGTTCCGCGGTCTCGCCGCCGATCAGCGCGCAACCTGCCTCGCGGCAACCGGCGGCTATGCCCTCCATCACCGCGCGCGCGGCGTCGATGTCCAGCTCGCCGGTCGCGAAATAGTCGAGGAAGAAAAGCGGCTCGGCGCCCTGCACGACAAGATCGTTGACGCACATGGCGACGAGATCGACGCCGACGGTGTCGTGTTTGCCGACCGTGGCGGCGAGTTTGAGCTTCGTTCCCACGCCGTCGGTAGCCGCCACCAACACCGGATCCCGGAATCCGGCGGCGGCCAGGTCGAACACGCCGCCGAATCCCCCGAGTTCGCCAGCAGCACCCGGGCGGGCGGTGGCGCGCGCCAGGGGCTTGATCTTTTCGACGAGGCTGGCGCCGGCGGCGATGTCGACGCCCGCGTCCTTGTAGGTGTTGCCGATAGCTTCCTCTCCGGTCTTACGGTATAAATCGGCGACGCCGGCACGCAGGCCGACAATACTTTATCCGAGTTGCTTTGCAATGCCACAACGGGGCTGCTCGACCCGACCGGCCGTTTGGCCGGCCATCTTTCTCGGATTGCTGATTGCGGGATCGCCGGGCCTCCCGCGGGCGGCGACGCTGGACCCGTTTCGAGTCAGCGAGGTCAAGGTCGACGCGACCGCCGACAGCGCCGCCAAGGCGCGCGAACAGGCATTGAGCGCGGGCCAAAAGCTGGCATTCGCCAAGTTGCTGCGGCGCATGACCTTGCGGCGCGATCTGGCCCGCCTGCCGCAGCCCTCGGCCAGGCAGATCACCGATTTGGTCGGCGGTCTGGAAGTCGATTCGGAACAGGCGTCGGGCATCCGCTACATCGCGGAGCTTTCCGTTCGATTCAAGCCCGCCGAGGTCCGCGCGCTGCTGCGCGCCGCGCGCATCGATTTCGTGGAAACGCCGAGCCGGCCCGTCCTGGTGCTGCCGGTCTACGACGGACCGTCCGGCCTCGTCCTTTGGGACGAACCCAATCCATGGCGGCGGGCGTGGGCCCGGCTGGCGCCGCGCGGCGGGTTGGTGCCGTTCGTCCAGGCGCTGGGCGATCTGTCGGATTTCCAGTTGATCGACGCAGGGCAGGTAATCGAGGACGACGCGCTCGCCCTGACCCGGATTGCCGAGCGCTACGAGGCCGCGTATGTCCTGATCGTGATCGCCAGGACCCGGCGGGCGGGCAACGCGGGCCAAATCGCGGTGGAAATCGATGTCTTACGGTTCGAAGTCGCGGCGCGGGAAACCCAAACCGTGGGATCGTTCCGCGGGGCGATCGGCGACGACGAGGATCGCGCGTTCGAATTGACCGCGGCCGCCGTCGCCGCCGAGATCGAGGAACGCTGGAAGCTCAATAATATCGTTTTGTCCGGACCGGAATCGAGAATCATTGTGCAGGTTCCGATCGTCGGTTTCGAACAATGGCTCGAGGTACGGCGCCGGTTGGGGGCGGTGGCCCTGGTCCGGGGCGATCGCCTGCTGCAGCTGTCGCGCCGTTGGGCGAACCTGGAAATCGCCTATCTCGGCAGCGTCGGCCGATTAGCCAAAGCGCTGCAGCAGAACCGCCTGGTTCTGTCGCGGGAGTCGCGCGTTTCCGGCGCGGCGGCGCCGCTGCCGGAGGTCGGACGGTCGAACCGGCCCGGTTGGACGCTGCGGCTCGACGGGTCCGCCACCCCAGCGCCGGCAACCGCGGTGGACCAGTGAATATTCCGAATCTCATATCGCTGGCCCGGCTGTTGTCGGTTCCGCTCGCCGTCTGGCTGATCCTGGAGGGATTGTTCCTGGCCGCGTTCTGGTTATTCGCCGCGGCCGCGGCCTCGGACGCGCTCGACGGGTTCATCGCCAAGCGTTTCGACGCGCAATCGGTGTTCGGCAGCTATCTCGACCCGCTCGCCGACAAGGCGTTGTTGGTCAGCGTCTACCTGACCCTCGGCAGCGCGGATCATATTCCCGGCTGGCTGGTAATCCTGGTCGTCTCCCGCGATGTCATGATTGTCGGCGGGGTGCTGCTGACGCTCATGCTGACCGGGTCCTACAAGGTGAAACCGTCGATCATCAGCAAGATCAACACGGTGGCCCAGATCATTCTGGCCGCCGTGGTACTGGCCAAGCTCGGCATGGTATTCGATGATCTGGATGCGGGCACGGTGCTGATTTACGTGGTCGCGGCGACAACGCTCCTTTCCGGGGCGGGCTATTTGGGCTCGTGGGTACGCCATACGGAGACCATGGAGGATTCGCGATGAGCAGGGATCGGCCATGAGCAGGGATCGGCAAATAGCGATCTGGATCGGCGGCTTGGTCCTCCTGGTGATCATGCTATTCGCCCTCAGGAGCATTCTGCTGCCCTTTGTCGCCGGCATGGCGGTGGCCTATTTCCTCGATCCCGCCGCCGATCGTCTGGAACGCTGGGGCTGCTCGCGCACGTTGGCGACCAGCATCATCACCGGCGCGTTCCTGCTGTTGGTGGTGGCCATGGTGCTGGTTATCCTTCCGGTCCTGCAAAAGCAGATCCTGGATTTCGTCGAGCGCGTACCGATGTACGCCGCCGCGCTGGAACGAAACGTCGTCGGCGCGCTGGAGCTGGTCAGGGGCCGCCTGCGGCCCGAGGACTGGGAGAATCTGCGGCAGGCCGCGAGCCAATATGTCGGCCAGGCCATCGGCTGGACCGCCGCCTTGCTCAAGGGTGTCTGGAGCGGCGGCATGGCGCTGGCCAACCTGCTGTCGCTGATTTTCATCACTCCGATCGTATCCTTCTACCTGCTGCGCGACTGGGACCGCATCGTCAAGGAGACGCGGAGTTGGCTGCCGCCGCGCCACGCCGAGGTGATCCGCGAGCAGGCCGCGCTGATCGACGAACGGCTCGCCGGGTTCGTTCGCGGCCAGGCGCTGGTCTGCCTGATCCTGGCGATCTTCTACGCCGTCGCGCTGTCGATCGCCGGGCTCGAATTCGGCCTTCTGGTGGGCCTCGGCGCGGGACTGATTTCGTTCGTCCCCTACGTCGGATTTATCGTCGGGCTGATCGTCTCGGTCGGTCTGGCGTTGGTGCAGTTCTCCGAGTTCCAGCCGATCGCGATCATCGCGGCGATTTTCGTCTTCGGCCAGGTGGTCGAGGGAAACTTCCTGTCACCCAAGCTGGTCGGCGAGCGGGTCGGGCTGCACCCGGTATGGATCATCTTTGCCCTGTTCGCCGGCGGCGGCCTGATGGGCTTCGTCGGCGTCATGCTGGCCGTGCCGGCGGCGGCGGTGATCGGCGTCCTGAGCCGCTTCGCGCTACAGCGATATTTGGAAAGCCCGCTCTTTGCCGGTGCCGGGCAGGATGACAAAAAGCGACCATGAGCGCGCGGCAACTGATCTTCGAGCTGGGTCAACGCCCGGCGCTGGGCATGAGTGATTTCCTGGTAGCGCCAAACAACCGGAACGCCCTGGCCTGGCTCGACCGATGGCCCGATTGGCCGGCCTCGGCGCTGGCGATCCACGGTCCCGCGGGGTGCGGCAAAAGCCATCTGGCCGCCGTCTGGCGCGCGCGAACCGGCGCGGAGACGCTGTCGTGTAACGACTTGCCCGACATGACCTTCGGCGCCGGGGCGCGCTGCATCGTGGTCGAGAGCGGCGAGACCGGGGTCGCCGGAGATTCCGGGCGCGAGCGCGGGCTCCTCCATCTCTACAATCAGCTGAAGGAAGAGGGCGGGCACTTGCTGTTCACCGCCCGCCGGCCGCCGGCGCGCTGGCAGGTCGGCCTGCCGGATCTCGCCTCGCGGCTTGCGGCAATTCCGGCGGTCGCCATCGGCGCGCCCGACGACGCGCTCATCGGCGCCGTCCTGGTTAAACTGTTCGCCGACCGCCAGCTCAGGGTCGGGCACGAAGTCCTGGCCTTTATGCTGACGCGCATGGAGCGGTCGTTCGACGCCGCGCGCGGGCTGGTCGAATCGATCGATGCCCGGGCGCTGGCCGGCCACCGGAAAATCACCGTGCCGTTCGTGCGAGAGGTTCTGCGCGACGACAACATCACCGCCGAGGGAGGATAACAATGGATTTGGGATTGGCCGGCAAGAAAGCGGTCGTTTGCGCCGCCAGCAAGGGGCTCGGCAGGGGCTGCGCCATGGCCTTGGCGCAGGAGGGAGTCGATCTCGTCATTAACGCGCGCACCGAAGGTCCGCTGCGGGAGACGGCCGAGGACATACGATCGGCGACCGGCGTCAAGGTTACCGCGGTTGCCGGCGACATCACCTCGGAAGCGGGGCGCGAGGCGGTTCTGGCCGCCTGCCCGGACCCCGATATTCTGGTCAACAACGCGGGCGGGCCGCCGATGGGCGATTTTCGCGACTGGGATCGCGACGACTGGATCGCGGCGCTGGATGCCAACATGCTGACACCGATTTTTCTGATCAAATCGGTGGTCGACGGCATGATCGCACAGCGCTTTGGGCGCATCGTCAACATCACGTCGGGCGCGGTGAAATCGCCGATCCCGGAACTCGGCCTGTCGAACGGCGCGCGCACGGGGCTGACCGGCTTCGTCGCCGGGCTGGCGCGGCGGACGGTCGAGCACAACGTCACCATCAACAATCTTCTGCCGGGCGCCTTCCAGACCGAGCGCTTGACGACCAATTTTGCCTTTATCGCCGAAAAGAGAGGCAAGCCGGTCGACGAAATCATCAATGCCCGAAAGCAGGGGATACCGGCCAAGCGCTTCGGCACGCCCGAGGAGTTCGGCCACGCTTGCGCGTTCCTGTGCAGCGCCCATTCCGGCTATCTCAACGGCCAGAACCTGCTGCTCGATTCCGGCGGCTTCCTGAGCACGATGTAAGCGCGGCGAGTATCCATGACCGCAAGCGGGAACCTGCATGTCTAGGCGTATTCGGGCGCTCAATGCATTGATGGTCGTTGCCAGCTGCGTGGTCGGCCTCATGCCTGTGGAAATTGGACTTCGAATCGTCTCTCCCGTCGAGATGCGGCTTCTTGGCGACGATATCCGGCTGCCGTATTTCAAGCGATACGAGATCGTCCTGAAGGATACGCGAATTCTCGAGGAGCGGATTTCGCACCAAAGGAACCGGTTGGGCTTTCGCGGCCCCGCCCCGCCTAATAATTTCAAGGACTTATTGACGATCGTGGCGGTCGGCGGAAGCACGACGGAATCCTATCTGGTGAGCGACGGAAAAGACTGGCCCGCTGTCCTTGGGAGCCTCCTGTCGGGCTCGCTTGACCGCGTCTGGGTCAACAACGCCGGCATTTCCCATACCACCTATGGCCATATTTGGCCCACTTCGGTGTCCCTTGTGTAAGGTCGCGTAATGATCTGGCGCTATACTGTTTCGGGGTTCATATTTGGTCTTGTTATTGTCCGCATCGATTATGCCGCCGGCGATCCAGAGACATTTGGCATCGAAATTGGCTATCCGATGCCGATTTTCGCTGCCACGCTGACGGGGCTGGTTTGCGGCGTATTCATTCGATTGCGACGGCAGCGACACCCAAACAACCATCAGCGCTCAACATATGACCGTTCGGATTTTTGCGCTGACCGAGTTGACCGGCAAAAGCCGCAATTCAATTAGTTGCGCCGTGCTCACCGGGCTGGTGATTGTCTCGGCCAGCCGGTTGGCGTTCTTTGCCAGAATGCGCTCCGTCGCCCAACCTTCGAAGCTACGGTGCGCCTACGCCAGGTTGAGGTTGCGGAGATTCTTGGCGTAGAACGGACGGGACGACTCCCGCATCAGTCTTGTCGCCTCCTGGCTCCAGACCGTAT
>CBDVDY010000138.1:0-7270 GCA_965372875.1 uncultured Alphaproteobacteria bacterium
CGGCCACGGCTTCCGGCAGCGCCGCGCTGGGCGCCTCATCGGAAGCTGGGCCGGCAACGGGGCGCAGCGGCACTACCGGGGTGGGCGGCGCGGCCGGCGTCTGTCCATTTGGCTGGCTCAGCGCCGGCGCTTCGGCAATGGCGGCATGGCTGGCCCGGCGGCTGACGCTCCGGCCGGGCGCGCCGTCGCAATTGGCGGCGGGGTTGGGGCTGATGGCGGGGGCGGGATGCCCGCCGGTTTCGCTGTTGCCCATTCGCGGGCTGAGAGTGGCGGTGGCGGTTTCGCGGCGTCCGAACATCTCTAATGCTCCTTTCCTTCCCCCCGAAATGCGTCTCTCGCTTTATCTCTCTCCGGCCCCTCTATGCGTGGGAGTTCCCTTAAAATGCTCCGGGGTCCCAGGTTTGGCGGTATCGGGCCGTTTCCTATCGTCTGGAAGTATTGTATCGGAATTTTAGGAAAATGTCAAACAATTTTTATTAAAATTTTAATTAAATTTAACAAAAAGTAAACATTAAATTAATGTATATTTAAGATTTACTTTAGATGTCTTTAAGGTTTCATTATCCATGCACTCATGAATACTTGATTTCGCCCGATATTCCGCGCCGGGCCACGGAACCCGCCTGGTCGCAAAACTCGCGGAACTTCGGGTGCTAGTCCTCCGCGCCGAGCAGGGCGGTGCGGAACCGGCGCTTGAGTTCCACCCCGTCGCGCGGCGGCAGCACCAGGGGCAGCACCTCGGCCCGCACCTTGACGTCGTAGAAGACCGGCCCCCGGGCGCTCCGGATCGCCGGCAGGGCGTCGGCCAGCGCCGCCTGGTCGCGTATGGTTCCCGCCAGTTTCCAGCCGGCGGCGGCGGCCATGGCGGCGAGGTCGACGCCCTCGCCGGCCGGGCTTCGATTGGCGGCGCTTTGTCCGGCGGGGCGTGGGGCGGTGTGGGTGGCCTGCATGCCGGTCTCGCCATAGCTCTCGTTGTCGAGCACCACGGCGGCGAAATTGCCGGGCGCCTGGGCCGCCACGGTGGCCAGCGCGCCGAGGCCCATCAGCGTCTCGCCGTCGCCGGTGATCACCAGCACCCGCCGGGACGGCTGCGCCAGGGCCAGGCCGAGGCCCATCGCCAGGGCCCCGCCCATGGCTCCCCAAAGCGGAAAGGTCAGCGGGTGGTCGCCGGCCGCCGCGGCGTCCCAGGCCGGCGCGCCGAGACCGGCTATGACCAAGAGGTCGCCGCGCTCGGCCAGCAGCGCCGCGACCACCTGGCGCCGCCTGAGCGGGTAGGACTCGGCCCGCGCGCCGGTCACCCTCCGTCCCCCACGGTCGGCGCCGTATCGAAGGTCTTGACGCCGACCATATGCTGGCCGATCAGCACCGCCGCGGCACTCGGTCCGTCGAAGGCGGCGCGCCCGGCCTGCTCCACCGCCTCGCCCGCCTTGTTCGCCCGGTCGACGCGGCTGACCGCGACCCCGGCCAGGCCGAGCACGTCGCCGATGATCTGGCCCATCGGCACCTGCCAGGGATTGCCCTCGCCGTCCTCGCCGCGCATGGTGGCCAGGATCAGCAGCGGGAAGCGGCAGGCGCGGGTCAGGGACAGCATGTTGACGCAGTTGCCGGCGCCGCTCGACTGCATCAGCAAGGCGCCGCGCGCGCCGCCGAGCCAGGCGCCGGCGAGCAGGGCGATGCCTTCCTCCTCGGTCGTCAGCGGCGCGGTAATCATCGACGCTTCGGCCCGGCACAGATCGATCAGCCTGGCGTGCCCGGCGTCGGGGACGTAGGCGATCACGCGGGCCTCGAGCGACTTGAGGGCGGCGAAGATATCGTCGGGCCAGCCTTGCGTGTCTTGCATGGAGGGTCTCGCGGGTCGCGGTCGAATCGCGGTTGCCAAGCGCCTGACGGACGGGCAGATTGCGCCTCGATTAACACGTTTCCGCGCCGGAGGCCATCGTCCGCCGCCGGCGCCAAACCAGCAACGGGTCGAGAGCGAGGGGGAGAGCCGATTGGCCAGTTCGGCGGCGGGGCAGGCGGGGCAGGCGCGACTGGCGGTCGACATCGGCGGCACCTTCACCGACGTCGTGGTCGAACGCGACGGAAGCATGGCCACGGCCAAGGTGCTGACCACCGCCACAGCACCCGAGGACGGCGTGATCGCCGGCACCAAAGCCGTGCTGGCCGAGGCCGGGCTCGAACCCGGCGACATCGACATCGTCATCCACGGCACCACGCTGGCCACCAACGTGCTGATCGAGCGCAAGGGGGCGGTCACCGCCCTGGTCACCACCGAGGGGTTCCGCGACGTTCTCGATATCGGCTACGAGGATCGCTACGACCAGTACGATATCTTCATCGACAAGCCGGTGCCGCTGGTGCCGCGCTATCTGCGGCTGCCGGTGCCGGAGCGGGTCGAGATCGGCGGCGCGGTGCTGAAGCCGCTCGACGAGGCGGCGGTCGCCGCGCTGGCGCCCGAGCTGGCGCGGCACGGCGTCGCCAGCGTCGCCATCGGATTTCTGCACTCCTACGCCAACGGCGCGCACGAGGCGCGGACGCGGGAGATCCTGCGCCACGTCATGCCCGATCTGTCGATCACCCTGTCCTCCGAAGTCAGTCCCGAGGTGCGCGAATACGAGCGCTTCACCACGGCCACCGCCAACGCCTATGTGCAGCCCTTGATGGCGCGCTATCTGAAGCGGCTGGGCGACGAGTTCGGGCGCCGCGGGATCACCGCGCCGCTCTTCCTGATGACCTCGGGCGGCGGGCTGACGACGCTCGAGACGGCGCTGCGGTTTCCGGTCCGGCTGGTCGAATCCGGGCCGGCCGGCGGCGCCATCCTGGCCGGCCGGATCGCCGGCGAATGCGGCCTGGACAACGTGGTCTCGTTCGACATGGGCGGGACCACGGCGAAGATTTGCCTGATCGAGGGGCAGCGGCCGCAGACCGCGCGCTCCTTCGAGTTCGGGCGCACGGCCCGTTTCCTCAAGGGCAGTGGGCTTACGGTGCGCATCCCGGTGATCGAAATGGTGGAGATCGGCGCCGGCGGCGGCTCGATCGCGCGGCTCGACGAGATGGGCCGAATCGCCATCGGTCCGGAAAGCGCGGGCTCCGATCCCGGGCCGGCGTGCTACGATCTGGGCGGCGAGGCGCCGACCGTGACCGACGCCGACGTGGCGCTCGGGCGCATCGATCCGGAGCGCTTCGCCGGCGGCAAGCTGCGCCTTTCGGCCGAGCGCGCCAGCGCCGCCATCGCCCGCGAGATCGGCGAACCGCTCGAGCTTGCCGGTGCCATGGCCGCCTACGGCGTGGCCGAGATGGTCGACGAGAACATGGCCAACGCCGCGCGCGTGCACGCCATCGAGCGCGGCAAGGTGATCGGTGGCTATACCCTGATCGCCTTCGGCGGCGCGGCCCCCCTGCACGTTTGCCGCCTCGCCGACAAGCTTGGCATCGATCGCGTCGTGGTACCGACCCATGCCGGCGTCGGCTCGGCCGTGGGCTTCCTGCGCGCGCCGGTGGCTTACGAAGTGGTGCGCTCGCGCTACATGCGGCTTGGCGCTTTCGATCGCGGCCTGGCCAACCAGGTGCTCGAGGCCATGCACGAAGAGGCGATGGGCGTGGTCCGGGCCGGGGCACCCGAGGATGAACTGATCGAGACGCGTTCGGCCTTCATGCGTTACGTCGGGCAGGGGCACGAAATCGTCGCCCCGCTTCCGAACCGGCCGCTGACCGACGACGACGCGGCGCTGCTGCAAGCGGCCTTCGATCGCGAATACCAAACCCTGTTCGCGCGCACCATCCCCGACGCCGAGGTGGAGATCCTGAGCTGGGCGCTCACCGTCGGCGCGGCCCAGCCGCCGCCCGTGCCGGTGGGCGAGTGCGGCCGGGCGCCGGCGCCGGAACAGGCCGGCCGGCGCGCAATATTCGATCCGGCGAGCGGGCGCGGCGTGGAGGTGCCGGTCTTCGCCCGCGCGGCACTCGCGCCCGGCGCGCGTATCGGCGGTCCGGCGCTGATCGCCGAGGACGAGACCTCGACCTATGTCGCCGCCGATTTCGCCGCCTCGGTGATGGCGAACGGGTATATACTGCTCGAGCGCCGGGGCGGCGCCAAAGGAGCCAAGGGAGAGGATCCGGCATGAGCGGCGACAGCGCGCTATCGCGCATATACATGCAGATCATGTGGAACCGCCTGATCGCGGTTGTCGAGGAGCAGGCGCAGACCCTGATCCGCACCGCCTTCAGCTCGATGGTCCGCGAGTGCGGCGATCTCTCGGCGGGGGTCTTCGACCTGAAGGGCCGGATGATCGCCCAGGCGGTGACCGGCACGCCGGGACACGTCAACTCGATGGCCGAATCGGTGAAGCATTTCATCGCCCGCTTCCCGGTCGAGACCATGCAAGAGGGCGACATCTACATCACCAACGATCCCTGGATGGGCACCGGCCATTTGAACGATTTCGTGCTGACCACGCCGGCCTTCCACCGGGGCAAGCTGGTGGCGCTGTTCTCGTGCACCAGCCATCTGATCGATATCGGCGGCGTCGGCTTCGGCCCCGACGGGACCGACGTGCATATGGAGGGGATCTACATCCCGTTCCTGAAACTCGCCGAGCGCGGCAAAATTAACCGTACTCTCATCGAGATGGTCAAGGCGAACACCCGCCTGCCGATCGAATCGGAAGGCGACGTCTACTCGCTCGCGGCCTGCAACGATATCGGCTGCGAACGCCTGTCGGACATGATGTCGGAGTTCGACCTCGATTCGCTCGACGCCCTGGCGAGTTACGTGATCGACAGCTCGCGCGCGGCGGTGCTGAGCGAGATCGGCAAGCTGCCCAAGGGCACCTTCCGCAACAGCATGCGGATCGACGGCTACGACCACCAGATCGATCTGGTGGCCGCGCTGACGATATCCGATGACGGCGTGCACGTCGATTACGAGGGCACGTCGCCGACCTCGCGCTACGGCATCAATGTGCCGCACGCCTATACCACCGCCTACACGAGTTTCGGGCTGGGCTGCGCGATCGCGCCGCGGATCCCGAACAACGCCGGTTCGCTGGCGCCTTTCACGGTCGCCGCGCCGGCCGGCAGCATCCTGAACGCCGCCTATCCCGCGGCGGTCTCGTCGCGCCACGTCGTCGGCCAGATGCTGCCCGACGTGGTTTTCGGATGCCTGCGCCAGGCGATACCGGATCGCGTGCCGGCCGAAGGCACATCGTGCATCTGGACGCTGGTGCTGCGCGGCGAGAGCCCGGGCGCAAACGCGCGCGGCCCGGGCTATACCATCAGCGCGGTGACCAATGGCGGTACCGGCGGCAGGCCCGGCAGGGACGGGCTGTCGGCCACGGCCTTTCCGAGCGGCGTCAAGGGCACGCCGGTGGAGATCACCGAGGCGTCCGCGCCGATCCTGTTCCGGCGCAAGGAATTGCGGCCGGATTCGGGGGGCGCCGGGCGGCACCGGGGCGGTCTCGGCCAGACCATCGAGGTGGAGACCACCGACGGCACCGGGTTCGAAATTCTGGCCGCCTTCGACCGCGTCGACAACCCGGCTCGCGGGCGCGATGGCGGCGGCGGCGGGGCCCGTGGCTACCTCGGGCTGGCCTCGGGCCGGGCCATGAACGGCAAGGGATTTCAGGACATACCGGCGGGCGACCGGTTGGTCGTCCTGACCCCCGGTGGTGGCGGCATCGGCGCGCCGGCGGAGCGCGACCCCGCTTCCGTGGCGGCCGATCTGCGCGACGGGTTGATCTCGGAAGAGGAGGCGGCCCGGATCTATGGCTTTGACGAAGCGCGGGCAAGCGGCGAGTCGGAGCCCACAGGCGGGACCGGCGATTAGTCAATCGGGGTTCGCGGGCGGCGGGCCGAAGCCGCCGGGCGGCGCATTAGGACAATCGATACAATTTCGAATCCGGCGGAAATAGGGCGAGTCCGGCGAGCGCCGAGGCTTGACGCCATGCGGCGCCCTGTGGTCAGGATTTGACGGCGGGTCCCGACTGGGCTTGACGCGGGACTGAATTCAGCCAGCCAAGCACGCGTGGAGGGATGCCCAGGCCGCCGCGCGCGGCGACATAATTGGCGACGAACGCGCCAAGGGAGGGCAAGGGATCGCCGAACTCATCCTCCCGTGCCCGGTACCAGCCGACCGCCGCGGCGAGAGCGACGATCGCGAACAGGAAAAGCATGAAGCTGCCCATGGCTGGTTCCTCGTTCCTGCCTGGAAGCGGTCGCGGCGGCCCGAGCACGGCCCGCCTCCTGCGGACCTTGGATTGACGCGCGATGGGCGGGGCCGCCACCGTAATGCCATCACACTAGCGCGTAATGCTTGATAAACCGTCAAATCCCGGGATCCCGCGGCCATGGTCGGGTAGCCCATTCAAACCGGGCGGCGGGCCCTCGGACGCCGCCGGTCGCGGACCAGCGCGCGCACGATCCGCGCCATTCCGATTGAATCCGAGGCTCTCCCGTACGTACGTATGGGAAATAGGCGTACCGGCAGCGAGGCAGCCGGGCCCAAACCCCAGACCCACGGCGCGAGTCCGGGAAATTTATGGTTGACAAAGATAAGGAAGCTCCCTTCCTTGTGAATCATGCGGAAGGGAATTTCGGTCAAGGACCTGGCGGAACGAGTCGGCGCGGCCTCGGCCGACGTGGAGCGTGGGCGGCTGATCGAGCAGCTGCGCTATTGGACGCGGCTCGACCTGCTGACACCCGACGGCCCCAAGCACGGCGGCAGCGGACGCTGGCGGACCTATCCCGGATCGGCGATTTACATCGCGGCGGTTCTGCAGGAACTCTCGCGCTATCGCGTCGCCGTGCCGGTGATGGAGGCGGTGGCCAGGACCATCAGGCTGGGACTGGAAGGCGGCGGCGCATCCAGCGGCGCCGTTGCGCCGGCGGACGATCCGGCCGGCACCGAGCAGGCCGCGGGCCCGGGCGGCCGGTCGCCGGCCTTTTACGCGGCCAGGCTGCTGGAAGCGCTCGAGGGGAGGCGGGACATCTATCTCACGCTGTTCGCCGACGGCTCGGACGCGGAGCCAGGCATCGACCTGGCCTACCAGCCGATCGATCCCGAGGGCCCCGGCATGGCGGCGCGTAGCGCCATCGTGCTCAATCTCACCAAAGTGTTCAGCGGTTTGCGCTGATTCGGGCCAACCGGCCATAAGAATGACCTGTCGTATGGTCCCTCAAGCCCCGGATTAAATCCGGGGCAAGCGCCGGGCGGCCGCTCCCGAGCCTGACGAAGGGCGCTCCCTTGGCTGCCTCGCATTGGCTCGGGCGCGCTCCC
>CBDVDY010000139.1:0-7228 GCA_965372875.1 uncultured Alphaproteobacteria bacterium
GGCCCGCCGGTCTCGATCCCGATCGCCGGGTCGCGAAGCACTTGCTCGGGCTCGTCGCCGTCCAACGTGTAGCTCAGCGCACCCGAGGGGCAGGCCTCGATCACCTCGATGATCGCCGCCTCGCCGGCGCCGCCGGGGTCGATCCAGGGCTCGGTGTCCATGCGCCAGACGGCGGCCACGCGATCGGTGCAAATGCCGGCGTGCGAACAGATGCCGCGGTTGTCGTGAATGGCAAGCCGCGGGCCGGCATAGCTGTCGCGCTGGTCGGGCGTGCGGTCCGGCGACTTCTCGCCGCTGAAGCCGATGCGCTTGTGGGTGCCGTCGCAGAACGGCTTTTTGGCCGACGCGCCGCAGCGGCACAGGGCGATGGTTTCGCCGATCTCGACCGCCGCGCCTTTCGCGTCGCGCAGCGTCTTCAGGCCCTTGACCAGCAAGGGCCCGTTCGGGCGGCATTCGATAACGGGCTTGGACATGCTTTCCTCGGTCGCCATCACGCGCTCCTTTGTCGAACGTGATCAGGATACAGCATCTGTCAACAGCCTCGCGCGGCTACCGCGCCCCTATTCCGATGTGTCGGCCCCGTCCCCCCGCCACGGGGTGAGGCGCGGGAGCCAGCGCGGCACGTTGGCCTTGTAGCGGCGGTAGTCGTCGCCGAAGCGCTTCTCCAGGCCCTTTTCCTCCGAGAGCGGCAGGTAGATCGCGTTGGCCAGAACGAAGAGGCCGAGCCAGACGGCGACCGGCCAGGATTGCAGCATCAGCGCCTCGGCGGCCAGCATCAGGAACACGCCCGTGATCATCGGGTTGCGCACGCGCCGGTAGGGCCCGCGCACGATCAGCCGCGTGGTCGGGTCCCAGGGCGCCGGCGTGCCCTTGCCGACGCGCGCGAAGTTCCGCATGGTCGAGGCCGCCAGCACCAGTCCCGCCGCCGCGCAAACCAGCGCCGCCCAGAACAAGGCCTGGCCCGGCCCGGCGAGCCTGGCGGCCGCGCTTCCGCCGGCATTGGCCCAGACGATGGCGCCCGGCACCAGCACGACGACCGGGAACGGCAGCAGCAACAGCGCCTTGACGAATCGAAAAAACATGGCCGCCCCCCTCGCGTTACCTTGGCCGGCACGGTTTCCGGGAAACACGCCAACTTACGCAAGTACCTTGGAATTTCAACTTTTACTGATTGTACACATATGTACAGTAAATTGCTTGACCGTGTCAGCGCCCACCCGCGCCGGACCGGACCGCAACTCGGTCGGCCTTGATAGCGCAGCGGATAACCAACGATGAGGCCGTTACATGGTCATACTTCCGCACTTGCGCTCGATCCGGTTCGGAGCACTCGTCCTAATCGGCCTGTGTACGAGCACGTGGGGCCATGCCGGCGCCGCCCATGCGGCCACGCCACCGGATCGGCTCGCAATCCTTCAATTGCTGCGGCAGGACAGGTTCGACGAGTTGGAAGCGCGCCTGAAGCGATATACGGATCGATACAGGGCGGGCCGGACATCCGACGAGTTTGTCGAGCAGGCATACAGAGCGTTCGCGAGCGCCGACCCCGCGGTCGAACAAAAGCTCGACGCCTGGACTGCCGCCAGGCCCAAATCCCCGGCAGCCAGAATGGCCCGCGCGCTATTCTATTTGAACCTTGCCACGGTATCGCGCGGCCAAGCGCTGGCCCGAAATACGCCGAAAGTGCGGTTTCGGGATATGCGGGATTATACCGGCAAATCCGCAGCCGACCTGAAGGCCGTTCTGGAACGCGATCCACAATTCGGCATCGCGTACGCTACGCTCATCCAGATCGCCATGATGATCGGCCATCATCGTGCCGCCGATGCGGTGAACAACAAGGGACTGGAAATGGACCCGCGGTCAACGTTGATTCGTTGGCGTTATTTGTACAGTCTCACGCCGTGGTGGCGAAGTGTCCGAAGCCGGCCCCGAATAGCCAGCGCGCTTGCTCGGCACGTTCTCAAAGGGCTCCTGCGCGAATGGGCGGTTCCGGAACGGGAGCCCGAGGTCCCGGCCACCATCGAACGGCAACTCGCGTCCATCGACAGCGCGTCCATCGAAAACCCGGCGCTGGAGCCGCTCAAGGGTTTCGGCGACTACGTGATCGCCGAGTTGCTGGGCCGGCGGGGCCGTCGCCAGGAAGCGATCGATTATTATGAAAGAGCGCTGCGTTACGGACCCTATTGGTATTACCTGCAAAGACAGGGAGAAAATTTTAAGCGTCTGGAGCTATACCGCGATGCCGCCAAGAGCTTCACCCAGGCGCTCAACGTGCGGCCGCAAGTCTCGGATGTTCTCGGCGATCGGGCGAGCGTCAAGCGAAAATTGGGCCAGTTCGACAGCGCCCTCATGGACCTAGATATGGCGCTTTCCCTCAGTCCGAGAGACCCTTACATTCTTCTCGAACTGGCCTACACCCTGCGAGAAGCCAAGCGTTATGATGGCGTCCTGCCGGCCTTGGACCAAGCCATGTTGTATGGCGCTCATAATGAGTATATTCGGGACACAAGGGGACGATTTCTGCTTTATCAACTGAAACGTCCGGCGGACGCCATCGCCGACCTGCGGCGGGCAACGGAACTCAACCCGCGCAGCAAACAGTACTGGTATAATTACGGCCTGGCGCTTTACCGCACCAAAAGCTGCAAGGCATCCGACGCGCTCGACGCCTATCTTGAGCTGTGCGAGGCCGGCGCGGAGTGCTGGGACCAAGCCATGGAATGGGCCGCGCACATTGCCGAGCTCCTGAAAGAACCCAAGGTCTGTCCGACGCGGGAAGCCGAATGGCGCGAAGACGGCCATGATGGACACCGATAACCATTGCCGGGGCGGCGGCTAAATCTTCGCTATCCGGCGGAATGATCGATAGATCCGGCCATCACCGCAAACCGGCTCTACCCAGAAATCAATCTCGCCAAGTCTGGCAAGCCGGGCCATCCCGCCTACCCCGCGCGGCGAAACAGATTGACCAGCATCGGCTGTTCGAAGACGTATCCGCCGCCGTTATCCGCCCGCCCGGCCGCGAAGCGTTCGCGCACCTCGTCGCGTTCGACCTGTTCGCGGCTGATGTCGTTGAAGGTCTGGCCGGTGACGCGGGCGACCAGCGCCGCGAAACTGTCGTAGCGCGGATACTGGGTATAGAGCGCCGCCACCGCCACGCCGAAACGCGCGGCGGCGGTGCGCGCCAGCGCCGCCTGGGCCAGCTGGCGCACCTCGGTCTCGTCATGGAACGCGCGCGTGACGGCGAAGTGGCTGCCCGTCATGCCCGGCTCGGCGACATACAGGAAGCCGCTGCCCGGCTTCAGCACCCGCGCCGCCTCGATCAGCGCGTCGTCCATCCGCCCGGCCGGCACGTGATGCAGCGAGCGGAAGAAGAACACGCCGTCGATGGTGCCGCTTTCGGCCGGCAGCGCCTCGGCCCCCGCCTCGGCGAAGGCAACGCCGGGCGTGGGCGGGGCGGCGCGGTTCTTTGCCGCCTGGATCGGGTCGGGCTCGACCGCCAGGACCGACGCGCCGCGCGCGGCCAGCTCGCGCGACGAGGCGCCGGGCCCGCAGCCGACATCGATGACGCTCAGCCCGGCGACCGAAAGCAGCGCCTCGACCGCGCCGATATCGCTCAGCTCGCCCAGATCCCTGCGCCCAGTCGTGCCCTCCACGACCGTCCTCCGATTGTCCGTGCGAGGCGTCAAGGGCGGCATCGTAGCACACCGAGCCCATAACGCGGCTCGGACCCCACAACGGGCAAATTCCGGCGACCGGCCGCCGATATCCGATATGCTTTCCCGGCGACGCCCGAAGGGAAATAACAACGCCACGCCGGGAGGATCACGCCGTGCCCTATCTCGGCGACCTGCCGGAGGAAGCCAGCACGTTCGATCTTTTCGCCGCCTATCCGGAAATCCACCGGCCCTTCGCCGAATTTACCGAGAAGCTGTTTCGCGGCGAGGGGTCGCTGCCGTCAAGCAGCGCGGGCTCATCTTCGCCTAGGTCTGGCGGCTCGACGAATGCGACACTTGCCATGGCGGGCATTCGCACGCGGCCTACGCGCTCGGCATCGAGGAAGGCCTGTTCGACGCGCTCATGGACGGCGCCGGCATCGCCGCCGACCCGGCGCTGTTCGCCAGGCGCGGCGAAGCGCCGGCGGAACGCGGCTATGCCGCGCCGCTCCGGAAAATCCCGAAAACGTGATCGCGGGGCGTCTTTCCACCCCGAAATCCCGACTTATGTGAAATTTGATCTGGATTCGGCCATCGGCATGGACCGTCCGGGAGCAAAGGCGTCATGCGCACCATCGCCGCGTCATTCGCTATTCTGATCTCGTTCTCCGGCCCGGCGGGCGCGCAAGGCCTCGCCGCCCTGTTGGCCGGAAGCGAGGTGCGCCGCAGCCAGATGTACGGCGACGACAAGGTCCGCTTCGACGTCTGGAGGTTCGCGGCCAACGGCACGTTTTCCGGCGCGTTCTCCATCGAATACGGTTCGACCAAGGGCGGCGGATACAGCGAAGAGGGTCCTTCCGCCGGGCGCTGGCGGGCCGACGGCGACCGCCTGTGCATCGCCGAGGAACGGGGACCGCGCGCGGGCGAGATCTGCTTTGCCCTGAAGCGGACCGGCGCCACCGGCGGCACTATCGAGTTCCGCGGCGCGGAAGCCGGCAGCGGCCTTCCCTGGATGTTCCACGTATCTCCCGGCGGCTGACCGCGCCGCCGACGCGTTTTTCCGCCGCTAACAATCCGCGCTTCTGATATATTGCTCGGTCTCACATGAGACGGAGGGACAAGGCTATGAATTTGAGCGAGCGAACCGAATCCCTGGTCGCCGAAATGTGCGCGATTCTCGGCGCCACGCCGAACGAGGAGGAAGGCCGCAACGTCCGGCGGGCGGTCGAGCAGGCGATCATCGACGTGGTGCTGGCCGAACAGGAGCGCTGCGCCGGGGTGGCGCGGACCTGCTGTACCCCGGACCGCGACATGGCGCACAGGATCACCACGGAGATGCGTCAGACGAGAGAGGCGCTGATCGCCAACCTGTCGGCGATGCGGTGAGTGCCGGCCGGCGGATAAGAGAAGATTACCACAGAGACACAGAGGCACAGAGACAGACCAGCGAGCGACAGGCATCCCGGACTCCTGGTCGTGAAACTTTCGGATCCAATTTATGTCCGCGAAATTTTCTCTGTGTCTCTGTGTCTCTGTGGTGATTTTTTTTCCCAAAACAAATTAAGAGACAAGGGAGGAACGCGGCATGACCGCTTATATCATCGCGCTCATCGACGTCAGCGACGACGGCGCCTACCAGGAATACGCCAAGCGCGCCACCGAGGCGGCGCGGAAGTACGCCGGCAAGCACGGCGTCGAATATCTCGCGCGCGGCGGCCGCACCGTCAGTCTCGAGGGCCCGCCGCCACCCGGGCGCGTGGTCATCGGCCGCTTCCACTCGGTCGAGGACGCGCAGGCGTTCTACGCCTCGCCCGAATATCTCGAGGCCAAATCGTTCCGCCAGAACGCCGCCAGCTTCCAGCTCTTCATCGTCGACGGCGCCGACTGAGGTACGCCACCGGGCCAGTGGGCAAAGAAAGTTTACCACGGAGACACGGAGACACGGAGAAACCCAAGCATTCCGGCGTCCCGGTCGCGAAGCTTTCATGTCCAACCTATCTCAGCGAAATTTCCTCTGTGTCTCTGTGCTGCTGTGGAGAAATTTTTTTAGGAAGCAATCCGGCATTTCCCGCCGATCTCGCCCTGCCCTTGCCGGGCGCGGCCAATTGGGGCACGATCATGCGCAAATATATATAATGACAATCCGGGATTCGCCGTTCCCGGTGCGGTGGAGAGAAAATCCGGAGGCTCGCCAATGGGAGGCAAACAATGACCGGCAATCGCACCGGCAACCGCGCCGGCAATCGCAATGATCCATGATGCCGATAATACCGTCGCCGTCGACGGTTCGACCGCGCCGGCTACGCTAAGTTTTTCCGACCGGTTCAATGCCGCGGCGTCGTTCATCGACCGCCATATCGCGGAAGGACGGGGCGAAAAAATCGCCTTGCGCACCGAGCGCGAGGACATCAGCTACGCCGCCCTGGCCGCCAACGTCAACCGCTGCGGCAACGCGCTGAGATCGCTGGGCATCGCCCCCGGCGAGCGCCTGTTGATGGTGGTCAAGGATTGCCCCGAATTCCTCTACCTGTTCTGGGGCGCGATCAAGGCCGGGATCGTGCCGGTGCCGCTCAATACCATGCTGCGGGCGGAAAATTACCGCTCCATGATCGAAGATTCCGGCTGCGCCGCGATCGTGTATTCACCGGAATTCGCCGACGAGGTGGCGGACGCAATAGCCGCCGCCGCGCACAAGCCCGGCCGGGTCCTGCCGGCCGAGGGCCCGGAATCGATCCAGGCGCGGATGCGGGATGCCCCGGACCGGCTGGCGCCGGCGCCGGCGAGCGCCAGCGACGACTGCTTCTGGCTGTTTTCCTCGGGCTCGACCGGACGGCCCAAGGCGGCCGTCCATCGCCATCGCGACATGGTGGTGACGAGCCAGTATTTCGGGGTGGAGACCCTGGAGATCGGCGAGGACGACATCTTTTTCTCCGCCGCCAAGCTGTTCTTCGCCTATGGCCTGGGCAATTCCATGACTTTTCCGCTTTGGGTCGGCGCTTCGGCGGTGCTGAGCGACCGGCGCCCGAGCCCGGAAATGACCTTCGAGATCATCGAACGGTTCAAGCCGACGATTTATTTCGGCGTGCCCACCCTGTTCGCGGCGACGCTCCAGGCGCTGGACGACAGCACGCCGGATTTGAGCTCGCTGCGAGCCGTGTGCTCGGCCGGCGAGGCCCTGCCGGCCGACATCCTGCGGCGCTGGAAGGAGCGCACCGGGCAGGTAATTCTCGACGGTTTCGGCTCGACCGAAATCCTGCATATCTGCGTCGCCAACACGCAAGCCGATTACCGGCCCGGGACCTCGGGTCGCCTGGTGCCGGGATACCAGGGCAGGATCGTCGGCGAGGACGGCCAGATGGTGGCCCAGGGCGAGACCGGCGCGCTGATGATCGAGGGCGACTCGATCGCGCGCTGCTACTGGAACGACCCCGAGCGCACCGCACAGACCATGATCGGCGACTGGATCCATACCGGCGACACCTATTTTCAGGACGCGGACGGCTACTACGTCTATTGCGGGCGCAACGACGACATGATGAAGGTCGGCGGCATCTGGTGCTCGCCGTTCG
>CBDVDY010000140.1:0-7225 GCA_965372875.1 uncultured Alphaproteobacteria bacterium
ACCATCCACCCATTCGATCTCAATCGCGCGCAGGACTTCTTCGGGACCGTACTGAATAACGGGCCGGAACGGACCGACGAATTAATATGCTTCACGCGCTCGGGGAATCTGGTGCCGGTCGCGGCGGCCGGCGCGCCGCTGCCCGGACCCGACCGACAGTTAATTCTTGTGGTAGCGCGGAGCCTGCCCGACCACCGTTCGATCGATCGAGCTCTCCGGGCCAGCGAGCAACGATTTCGGGACATAGCCGAACTCGCCGGCGACTGGATCTGGGAAATGGACGCGGACCTGCGGATGAGTTATCTGTCGCCGCGTTTTTTCGAGATATTTCCGGTACCCGCGGACACCGTCATCGGCAAAACACGGGAAGAATTCGCCTCGGCGCAAATACACGACGACAACTGGAAACAGCATTTTAATAATTTGCGGCGGCACCGGCCCTTCAAGGACTTCACGTATTCGGTCGATCTGGCCCACCATGGGCTTACCCATATCCGCGTCAGCGGCAAGCCGGTCTTCGACGAAAGCGGCGGATTTCTTGGCTATCGCGGCACCGGCACGGATCACACCGCGCGGGTCGAGGCCGAGCGAAAGGCGGCGCTGGCCCACACAAGGCTGGTCGACGCGATCGAGAGAATTGGCGAGGGATTTGCCCTTTACGACGGCGACGAACGGTTGGTCATCTGCAACAGCAGATACAGGGAGTTCTTCCCGGACAACATGGCCGCCAGAATCGGCCCGGGCGCGCGGCTGGAAGATCTGGTCCGCGAGCACGAGCGGCTTGGCCTGATCATCGACCCCGACGCGACCGGCGAAGAGAGTATCAAACGGCGCCTCGCGCGTCATCGCAATCCGGGCGAACCGTTCGTCCGCCGCTTTAAGGACGGACGCTGGGTTCGGACCGCGGAATACCGAACCAGCGACGGCGGAACCGTCGGCCTGCACGCCGACATCACGGAAGCAATGCGACGCGAGCGGGAACTGGCCGAGAATTCGTCGATCCTCGAGACCACCCTCGACAACATGCTTCAGGGCATCTCCATGGTCAGCAGAGATCTGCGGATACTTTCCATCAATCGCAAGGCTGCGGAGATTCTGGATATTCCCGCCGACCTTTGCCGGCCCGGCCGACACATCGGCGACATGTTTCGCCATCATGCGGAAAGGGGCGAATATGGGCCCGGCAACGTGGAAACGCTGGTACGCGAGCGGATCGAGTCGGCCAAAAAATTCGAGCCAGAGCGATACCGGCGGGAGCGCCACGACGGCGCCATTATAGAAATCTCAAGGAACCCCCTGCCCGGGGGTGGTTACGTGAGCACTTACGCCGATGTCACCGACGGCGCGCGCGCCGACGAGGCTCTCAGGGCGTCGCAGGAACGGCTGGCCGGCATACTCGAGATTTCCGACGACGCCATCATTTCCGTCGACGGCGACCACAAGATCATACTGTTCAATCGAGGCGCCGAAGACATTTTCGGTTTTGCCGCGGACGAAGTCATGGGCCGGCGCCTGGAAGTCCTGTTGCCCGCCTCGGTTCGCGGACATCACGCCCAACTCGTCGAAGGGTTCGCCGAGTCACCGGAAATCAGCCGGACGATGTCCGATCATGGCGAAATAACGGGTATACGCAAGGGCGGTGCCGAGTTCCCCGCCGAAGCCTCGATTTCGATGCTCGAGCTTGGCGGCCAGAAGATATTCACCGTCATGCTGCGCGACGTCACCGAGCGCAAGCAGGCCGCGTGGGAGCGCGAACAGCTTCTCGAGCAGGTTCACCAGGCTCAAAAAATGGACGCGGTCGGCACCCTTGCCGCCGGGATCGCACACGATTTCAACAACCTGCTGGCGTCGATCCTGGGCTACGCCGATCTCGGTCTGGAGGACCTGCCGGACGATCATCCGGTCCACGGATATTTTCTTCAGGTACAAAAGGCCGGCCAGCGCGCCTCGAAATTGGTTCAGCAGATATTGACGCTGAGCCGCAAGGAGAATTCGGACCGCTATCCCGTGCGGCTCGGCGGGGTCGTGGCCGAGGCACTCGAGTTGCTGCGCGCGTCGATCCCGAATTCGATCGAGATAAAGGACAATATATCCAACGATTGTCAAACGACCCTGGCTTCCGAAAGCGAAATACATCAGGTCATGGTGAACCTTTGCATGAACGCCAGCCAAGCGATCGGGCCGAAGTGCGGCAAGATCGAGGTGCGGCTCGAGGATATCTATATTGGACCCGGTTTGGCCTCGAAGCTGGAGAAGCAAGCCGCATCGCCCGCCAACAGGTCGGCACGCGCCGACACCGCGCCTGCGATGCTGTTTGGGGAGCTTCCCGCCGGCGCCTGCGTGCGACTGACCGTCAGGGACACGGGCCGCGGCATGGATCGTGTGACGATGAGTCGCATATTCGAGCCGTTTTTTACCGAGCAACAAGTCGGAGAAGGGAGCGGCCTGGGCCTGTTTACCGCTCACGGGATCGTCGCCGCCCATAAAGGGGCGATCTTCGTGACCAGCAAGCCGGACGAAGGGGCGACGTTCGAAATTTACCTGCCCGCTTGCGAAGCCGATGAACAGGCGGCGCGGCCACGCGATTCGAAATGCCTTAACGGGACCGAGCGCGTCCTATTCGTCGATGACGAGCGGGACCTGGTGGCGCTGGCGAGAAAAATGCTGGAGCGTTTGGGCTACACGGTCGAGGGCGTGACAAGCAGCACCGCCGCGCTCGAGCGTTTTCGCTCGGCGCCGGAGCAGTGGGACCTGGTTATCACCGATCAGACCATGCCGCAACTGACAGGCGAGGCACTGGCCAGAGAGATACTTGCCATTCGCGAAAACATGCCCATCATCCTGTGCACGGGCTTCAGTGACGTAATCGACGAAGAACGTGCGAGAGCCATGGGAATCCGGGGTTACCTGAACAAGCCCGCGGTCGGCGCCGAGCTTGCCGCCGCGGTCCGTCAGGCACTGGATTCCTAGAAACCGGGAGCAGATCTAGCGATGACGTTACGAATATTGGTGATCGACGACGACGATCAAATCCGCGAGTTGATTCGAGAGGTTCTCGAGCGCGGCGGACACATCGTGTTCGAGGCGGACAACGGCAACGCCGGGATCAGGATGGTGCGTGACGAAACCGTGGACGTTGTCGTCACCGACATCATCATGCCCGACAAGGACGGGCTGGAAACCATCACGGAACTCCGGAAATTCCACCCCGATATCGGGATCGTCGCGATTTCCGGCGGCGGGCGGAGGGTCAACCGCGACTATCTGCCGACCGCGCAGGCCTTTGGCGCCGATCGTGTCCTCTATAAGCCGTTTCGTCCGCAGGAAGTGGTGCAGGCGGTGACCGAAGTTTCCCAGCTCGAAAAGCAGGCGACCGGCTAAACAGCACCCGTCGCATCTTCCGACGTTCCAGCGAGGTCTGAGACACCACCTGGCCTTTGCGTTATCGTGTCGCCCACTTTGTTGCGACTTGGCACGTGGAGGCGACAGCATGGGCGGCAGACTTCAAGGCAAAATCGCTATCGTGACCGGCGCCGGCTCGGTGGGGCCGGGCTGGGGCAACGGCAAGGCGACGGCGGTGTTGTTCGCCCGCGAGGGCGCCAAGATATTCGCGGTCGACCTGAATCCGGCCGCCGCCGAGGAAACCCGAAAAATCATTGAGGACGAGGGCGGCGTCTGCGTCCCGTGCAAGGCGAACGTGGCCAAGGCCGGGGAGGTCGCGGCGCTGGTCGAGTCCTGTCTCGACGCTTTCGGGCGCATCGACATCCTGCACAACAACGTGGGAATCCTGGAGGTCGGTGGCCCGGTCGAGCTGAGCGAGGAAGTCTGGGACCATGTCAACGAAGTCAACCTGAAGAGCATGTTTCTCACCTGCAAGCACGTGCTGCCCGTGATGGAGCGCCAGGGCGGCGGCGCGATCGTCAACATTTCGTCCATATCGGGCATCCGCTGGTCCGGGGTGTCGTACATTTCCTACAGCACGACGAAGGGCGCGATCCTGCCGTTCACCCGATCGGTCGCCTTGCAATACGCCGACAGGAACATCCGCGCGAACGCGATCCTGCCGGGGCTTATGAACACCCCGATGATCGTCGAGCCCTTGGCGCACGCTTACGGCGCGGGCGACGTCGACAAGATGATCGACGTGCGCGACGCGCAGTGCCCGATGGGGCATATGGGCGATGCATGGGACGTGGCTCACGCCGCGCTTTACCTGGCCTCGGACGACGCGAAATACGTCACCGGGGCCGAGTTGGTCGTCGACGGCGGATTGAGCTGCCGGTTCGCTTGAGCCATTGGCGCTGGCGCCAGAGCGGATCCGGGGCGGCCGCCAAATATGCCGTGGGAATTAAGACAAAATAAACTTAAACCGTTGAGTATTAAGGGTTATTAAATAAATGGGTGACTCCGCGCGCTATGTCGGATAGCGACGTTAAAAAGCCTGGTATGGACCTGAAACGGCTCAGCCAAGACGAGCTGAACGCCGTGCTGCACAGGCATCAGCTATTCCGGGCCGGGCGCACCGGCGGGCAACGGGCGTTTCTCACGTTCCATGACCTGTCCGGGCTGGACGCAAGCGGGCGCGATCTGAGCGAGGTCGACCTGACCGGCGCGCATTTGGCCAAAATAAAGTTGCTGAAAACCAAGCTGCAAATGGCGAACCTTTTCGGCGCCGATTTGCGAATGGGCCAGCTTATGGGCGCCGATTTGACCCGCGCCGACATGCGTGGCGGATGTCTGCGCGGCGTCGATCTGACCGACGCGACGTTCGTCGAGGCCGATCTTCGGGCCGCTACCCTCACCCGGTACGACGGCGAGGGCGATCAGCGGGTGGTCAACTACTTCGACAGCGCCTCCGATCTCTCGGTAATCACGGCGACGCGGGCGAATTTCTCGGGCGCGCATATCTCGGGCGCGCACGTCGTCCAGACCGATTTTACCGACGCCATCATGGAAAACGTGAATTTCCAGAAGGCGGACCTTCGCAAGGCCTTGATGGTTGGCGCAAATCTCAGTGGAGCAAATCTCAGCGATGCCAATCTAGGCGGCAGCACGTTGACCGGCGCCAATTTGAGCGGCGCCGATTTCGGCGGCGCCGATTTCAGCGGGGCGGATCTACGGGGCGCGATCGTCGATCCCGAGAGCATGACCGACGAGCAGGCGGCCGCGGCGCAATTGTCGCGCAGCAGCGAGGAAATGATGGAGAGCATTCCCCGCATCCTCGCCGAACACAAACATTGGGTCGAAAAATCCAGCCACGGCGGTCAGCAGGCGGACCTCTGCGATCTCGATCTGAGCGGAATGGACCTCGAAGGGGCGAACCTGGCCGCCGCCCGACTGGAGCGCTGCCGTCTGACGGACGGCAAGCTGACGGGCGTCGTTTTCGCCATGGCGCGGATGGATTTCGCGGATTTCCGGCAAGCGGACCTCGCTGGCGGCGACTTGCGCGGTGTTTCCGCGCAACGGGCCACGTTTGCCGGCGCTAATCTAAGTCGTGTGAATTTTGGCCCGGTGCGGCAGGTTGGCTCGAAGCAACAAAGCTGGACCGCTAATCTCGAGCGCGCGAAATTTTGCGGCAGCAAGGCGCCCGGAGCGGTGTTTTCCGGCGCCCGTCTCGTCGGCGCCGACTTTTCGGACGCCGATCTGCGAAAATGCGATTTTACGAACGCCGATCTGCGCGGCGCCAATTTTGCCAAGGCGAATTTGGATGGGGCAATATTGGATGGCGCCCAGGTTGACGGCGCCACGGGTCTCGCCGCCTGATCTTTCCGTCGGCGGACTTTCCATGCCGCCTTGGGCCGCGCTGCGGGGGATCGGGATCAGGCCCGATCCGGCTTTTCCGCTACTTTCAGAACGGTCCCCTCGACGGCGGTCACCTCGACGGATGCGCCGGCGGCAAGGTCGGCGCCCTCGACCTTCCAGGTCGTGTCGTCGACGCGAATCTTGCCGTGGCCGTTGACGATCGGCTCGTCGAGCGTGAATACCCGGCCGATATAGCGCTGGCCGCGCAAGTTGAGCGCCGGATGATCGGAGCGAATGGGATGCCGTTTCAGGAACTTCCAGGAAACGAAAATGGCGGCGACCGACAATACGGCGAAGATCAGCCACTGGTATTCCCATGCCATCTCCGGAAAGACCAGCAGCACGAATCCGACGATACCCGCGGCGGCGCCCATCCACATCAAGACCGCCCCAGGGGCGAACATTTCCAGGATGACCAGCACGATCGCCAGGACCCACCAGTGCCAGAATTCCACGCTCGCCAGTAACCCGGCCATGTTCATTCACCCTGGCGCTGCGTGCCCAACGCCTCGCGCGCAATCTCGGCGATGCCGCCGATGGCGCCGATGACGTTGGCGGCTTCGAGCGGCAGAAACAGGACCTTCTGATTGGGCGCGGCCGCGATCTCCTTGAGCGCGCCGATATAGGATTGGGCGACGAAATAATTGATCGCCTGCACGTTGCCCTGGGATATGGCTTCGGAAACCGATCGGGTCGCGGTGGCTTCGGCTTCGGCTTCGCGCTCGCGCGCCTCGGCGTCGCGGTAGGCGGCCTCGCGGC
The DNA here is from genome assembly GCA_965372875.1 of uncultured Alphaproteobacteria bacterium. GTDB lineage: Bacteria > Pseudomonadota > Alphaproteobacteria > CBDVDY01 > CBDVDY01 > CBDVDY01. The sequence goes on from CBDVDY010000140.1 coordinate 6,562, forward strand.
GGCCTTCGGCTTCCAGGATGGCGGCCTGTTTTTCGCCCTCGGCCCGCCGGATTTGCGATTCGCGAATGCCCTCGGCCTCGAGGATGGCGGCTCGCTTGACGCGCTCGGCCTTCATCTGCTGCGCCATCGCGTCGACGAGATCGCGCGGCGGCGAGATATCCTTGATCTCGACGCGGGTAACCTTGACGCCCCAGGGCTCGGTGGCGTCGTCGATCACGGTCAGCAGTTGCGCGTTGATCTTGTCGCGCTGGGACAACAAATCGTCCAGATCCATCGAGCCCATGACCGTGCGGATGTTGGTCATCGCCAGATTGAGCATCGCGCGTACCAGGTCGTTGACCTCGTAGGCGGCCTGGGCGGCATCCAGAATTTGAAAGAACACCACGCCATCGACCGTGATCATGGCGTTGTCCCGGGTGATGACCTCCTGCGACGGCACGTCGAGGACGGTTTCCATCATGTTCATGCGCGTACCAATGCGGTCGACGACGGGCACGATGAAATGCAGGCCCGGCCGCAAGGTGACGGTGTAGCGGCCAAACCGCTCGACGGTGAATTCCATCCCTTGGGGGACCGATTTGGCGCCCATCAGGAGAAGGAAGAACGCCAAAACCACGACCACGATTACGAAAACGCCAAACGGGTCTACGAAGTACGGGTCCAT
>CBDVDY010000141.1:0-7149 GCA_965372875.1 uncultured Alphaproteobacteria bacterium
GGCGCAATGCGGCAACCCGCCCTCCCCGGCGGCGCGGCGGCAAGGAAGCACGAGGCAATTGGATGCATTATGATATTTTGGTACTAGATTACCATTGCGCGGCGGCGGAACCGACCGGAAACCGCCTGGCCGCAAAATTATCCCTGGAGGCAGCCGGCGCATGACGGGGCGATGAACGCGAACCGGGATACCGAGACGGGCGCGGCGGCGGGCCCGGCGGCGGGCGGCGCTTTTCGCGTGCGCCCGGCGGCGGCGGCGGACTTGGCCGGCGTCATCGACCTCGACCAGCGGGTCACCGGCCTGGCCAAGCACGATTACTGGCGCGATTTGTTCGAGCGCTACGATTCCCGGCGGCGGCGGCAGCGATTTTTCCTGGTGGCCGAAACGGCGGCGGGCGGCGCGGGCGGCGCGGATGCCACGGAGGGTACGGAGTTCGCCGGCGCTGGCGGCGCGGCGCGCATCGTCGGCTTCATCACCGGCGAGGTGCGCGCCTGGGAGTTCGGCTCGGCGCCCTGCGGCTGGGTGTTCGCCCTCTCGGTCGATCCCGAGGCGCGGCTCGCCGGAATCGGCAGCGCGCTCCTGGAGGCGATCTCGGGGAACTTTCGCGCGGCCGGAATCGACACCATGCGAACCGTGCTGTCGCGCGACAATCACCTGCTGATGTCGTTCTTCCGCAGCCACGGCATGATGGCCGGACCCTATCTCCAACTCGAAAAGGCGCTGGACCGATGACCGGTCGCCCGATGGCCAGCCGACCGGCGGGACGGAGATGAGGCTGCAACGGGCGAGCCGCTTCGCGCTCTACGCCGTGCTCGAGCTCGCGGCCGATCCGGAACGCCAGCTGTCGGCGGCCGAGATCGCCGCGAAATACGGCATCTCGATCAACCATCTGGCCAAGGTGATGCGCGAGTTGGGGCGCGCCGGGCTGGTCGAATCGGCGCGCGGCGTGGGCGGCGGCTTTCGCTTCTCCGGCAACGCCAAACGCACGACGCTGATGGACGTGATCAACCTGTTCGAGACGATCAGCGCGCGCGAGAGCGGGCTCAGCGAGCCGGGAGAGGAAACCGAGACCGGCCAGGCGCTGGCCCAGGTGCTCGACGAGATCGACGAGATCGCGCGGGCGACGCTGCACAGCATCACCCTCTCGACCATGCTCAAGCTCACCGAGCGGCGGCGGCGCCAGGCGGCGGAATAGCGCGCGGCGGAATAAGGCGGGCACTCATTGCATGGTGCTGGGCAGCCACACCGCGATGATCGGGAAGGCGACGATGATGGCGATCAGAATGACCTGCGCCACGCAGAACGGCAGCACGCCCAGATAGATTTGTCCGAGCGACACGTCCTTCGTCATTCCCTTGATGACGAACACGTTCATTCCCACCGGCGGGGTGATCAGGCCGAGCTCGACCACCATGACCACGACGACGCCGAACCAGATCGGGTCGAACCCCAGATCGAGCACAATGGGGAAGAAGATCGGGATGGTCAGGATGATCATGGCGAGCGCGTCGAGCGCGCAGCCCATGATTAGATAGATCAGCAGGATCACCACCATGATCGACGTCGGCGACATGTCGAGCCCGCCGACCCAGGCCGACAGCGCGACCGCCAGATTGCTGAGGATGAGCAGGTTGTTCAGGAGGATGGCGCCGATCAGGATGGTGAACAGCATGGAGGTCGTCTTCACCGTATCGGCAAGACAGCGGACCAGGATCCGCCAGCTCATGCGGCGCCGCATGGTCGCCAGCGTCAGCGCGCCGGTGGCCCCCACCCCGGCCGCCTCGGTCGGCGTGAATATGCCCAAATAGATACCGCCGATCACCAGCAGAAACAGCAGCAGCATGCCCCAGACGTCCCGGAGCGCGATCAGCTTCGCGCGCGCAGAGGTCTTCTCGCCGCGCGGGCCGAGTTCCGGGTTCACGCGGGTGATGATCGAGATGGTGATCATGAAGGCCAGCACGGTCATGAGGCCGGGGATCACGCCGGCCAGGAACAGGTGGCCGATATTGGTCTCGGTGAGAATTCCATAGAGCGCCAGGATGACGCTCGGCGGGATCAGAATGCCGATGGTGCCGCCGGCCGCAATGGCGCCGGTAGCCAGCCGGTCGTCGTAGCGGTAGCGCCGCATTTCGGGCATCGCCACCTCGCTCATGGTCGCGGCCGTAGCGAGGCTGGAGCCGCAGACCGCGGCGAAGGCGCCGCAGGCGCCGATGGTCGCCAGCGCGAGGCCGCCGCGCCGATGCCCGAGCCAGGCGTTGCAGGCCCGGTACAGCTCCTCGCTCAGGCCCGAGTTGCTGGCGAAGTACCCCATCAGCACGAACAGCGGAACGATGCTGAGATCGTGCGTCTTCGCCGTCTCATAGGCGGTCTGGCCAAGCAGCGCCAACGCCGGGTCGATTCCGATGATAAGCGCGCTGCCGGACACCGCCGCGATGCCCATGGCAAAGCCGATGGGCACGCCCACGATCAGCAGCACGAACATCAATCCGATCATGACGACGCCGATTGATGTCGGTTCCATGGCTGTTCCGGTCGCGGGTTAAAATGTTGTCGGGGGCGTGGTTTCTTGTGGCGCGGATGCTTGTGGCGTGGCTACCGGGGACGCGGGCGGGCGGATCAATTCGTCGGTCCGACGAATATCGAACCCAGCGACTGGGCGACCTGCAGAACAAAGGCCACGACCATGAGCACGCTGGCCGCCGCCATCCCGTAAACGAAGGGATAGATCGGCATTTCCCAAACCCGGGTGACGTCATTGTTGTCGACCGTCTCGCCGGCGATGATCCAGAGCTGCCAGCAGATCAGTCCGGCGAGCACGGCACAGACAAATCGGCTGAACAGGCCGAGCACGCGCCGCCGGCGCGCGGGCAGACGCTGGATGACAATATCGACGCTGATATGACCGCCGCCATGGGTCGTGGCGCCGATCCCGAGATAGACGATCAGGCCCATGTAGAGTTCGGTCAGGTCGACCGTGCCGACGATCGGCGCGTTCAAAAGTTCGCGGCCGACGACGTCGAAAAACGTCATCAGCATCAGGCCCGCGAGGACGACCGCCCCCGCGCCGACGAGCCAATCGGAGGCTCGCCGGACGAGGGCGTCGATCCGGGTGAAGGACGCGGTCGTCAAGGGACGGCTACATGCCCGCGTACTTTTTCATGGTCGCGCGCAGATCGTTCAGCAACGCCTTGCCGTTGCCGCCCTTTTTGTCGATCTTGGCGATCCAGGCCGCGTCCATGAACGCAATCTTCTTCCGCCAGCGTTCGAGCTCGGCGGGCGCGATGGTCTGGATGACGTTGCCGTTCTTGAGCGCGGTTTCGCGTCCGAGCGTGTCGGCGGCGTCCCAATGCTTGCCGATGAACTTGGCGCCGGACAGGCCGCCGACCTTCATGAGTATCGCCTGATGCTTGGCCGACAGGCTGTTGAACTTCTTTTTGTTCATGACCAGCGCGAACGGCGTGGCATAGAGGCCGCCCGGTACTTCGAGGTGGTATTTCACCAGCTTGGTGAGCCGGAAGCCGAAGATCGCCTCCCACGGAAACAACGCGCCGTCGGTGGTCCCGCGCTGCAACGATTCGTGGGCCTTGGTCGCCGACATTGCCACCGGCACCGCGCCCAATGCCTTGGACATGGCCACGCCGCCGCCGCCGACCCGAAGCTTCACGCCGCGTAGATCTTCGAGCGTCTTGATCTGTTTCTTGGAATGCACCAGACCGGGGCCGTGGATCCACACGGTAATCAGCTTGGTGTCGTTGAATTCCTTATCCATGCCGTTGCGCGCGTACCAGTCCCAGAACGCCTGGCTGCCGACTTCGGCGCTCGGCGACAGGAACGGCAGTTCCGTGCCGCGGGCTATGGTGAATCGGCCAGGAGTATAAGCGAGAACGGGATAGGACAGGTCGGCCACGCCCTTTTTTGCGAGATCGTACTGCCCCGGCGGCTTGGCCAGCGGCGCCTGATCGAGCACGACCTTGAGGCTGCCGCCGGAGGCCTTCGCCACCTCGGCATTCCACGCGGTCAAACTTTTGTAGAGGTGGTGCACCGTGGGCAGCCAGTTGGCCATCCTCAAGGTCACCGTTTCGGCCATCGCGGCCGTCGAATAGGTCAGGAAGCCGGTGGCGAGCGCCAGCGACAAAACGAGTGGTCCGGTAAATTTTCGCATTTCAGCTCTCCCTATCGTTTCAGATCCGCGGGCCGAGATTCCTCCACAAAACCCATCGGCGGCGCGGCCTGATTGGCACCAATACTAGCAGGGTTTTGATGCGCGTCTCGCGCATTTTGTCGCTGCTCCCGAACCGGGCTCGCGGCCCCGATGGAAGCCTAGCAAATCAACGGAAATTCAGGACGTTTCGTCGTCGTAGAGCCGGCACAGGACGGTAATATCGTCGTTGGCATGGCCATCGTCGGCCAGCCGACGCATCAAGGCCAGCGCGGTCGCGGTCATGGGCGCCGGCACGCCCGCCCGCCGGGCCACGTCGGATACCGTATCCAGATCCTTGAGCATGGTGTGGAGCTGGCCGAGCGGCGGCTCGTAGGTGCGCGACGCGAAACGCGGCGCCAAAAGCTGGAGCGGAATGGAATCCGCGAATCCTCCCTTGAGCGCCTCGTTGAGCCGGCTTGCGTCCACCCCCGTCCGCTCCGCCAGCGCCACCGCCTCGGCGATCAGCACCATGGAGCCGCCGGCGATGATCTGGTTGCACAGCTTGGTCACCTGGCCGGCGCCCGATGGTCCCATGTGGGTAAAGCGCTGGGACAGGTGCGCCACGACCGGCGCGGCGCGGTGGAAATCCTCCGGCTCGCCGCCGGCCATGATCGCCAGCGTGCCCTGCCCGGCGCCCGGCACGCCGCCCGAGACGGGGGCGTCGAGCCAGCCCATGCCGTTGGCCTTTCGCAAGCCAGCCGCCCATTCGCGGGTCAGATCCGGACGCATGCTGGAAAAATCGACCAGTATCTTCGCCGCTCCGCGGGCCGTCGCCACCCCATCCGGCCCGAAGACCACGGCCTCGACCGCCTTGGCGTCGGTCAGGCACATCAAAACCATATCCGACGCCTCGGCGAGCGCGCGCGGCGATGCCATGGCCCGCGCGCCGCGCTCGACCAGCGGCGTCATTTTGGCCCGGGTGCGGTTCCACACGCTCAGGCCATAGCCGGCATCGAGCAGCCGGCCCGCCATCGGCGCGCCCATCAGGCCCAGGCCGATATATCCCAGTGCCGGGCGATCGCCATCCGATTTCGTCTTTGCCATGATCGGGCTCCGCCTAAATCTCGGGTTCTTCGACAAGCCATTCGACGCCGCCGGAATGGGTGACGGCGCCCCGGCTGGCCGGGCCTACCTGGGCGGCGTATTTTTCGAGCACGCCGCCGAGTCGGCCCGGATCGGGCGGCGTCCAATCGGCGCGGCGCCTGGACAGCTCGGAATCGCTCAGATCGACGTCGATGCGGCGCTTCCTGGCGTCGATTGCGATAATGTCGCCGTCGCGGATCAGCGCCAGCGGCCCGCCGGTGGCCGCCTCGGGACAGGCGTAGCCGATACACATGCCGCGGGTGGCGCCCGAGAACCTACCGTCCGTCAGCAGCGCCACCTTCTCGCCCATGCCCTGTCCGTATATGAGCGCCGTGGTGCCCAGCATCTCGCGCATGCCGGGCCCGCCCTTCGGCCCCTCGTTGCGGATCACGATCACCGACCCCTCTTCGTAGGCGCGGGCCTGGACCGCGCGGTTGCAGTCCTCCTCGTTGTCGAACACATGGGCCGGTCCCTTGAAGACGAGCGATTCGAGCCCGGCGACTTTCAGGAGCGCGCCGTCCGGACAGAGATTGCCCTTGAGGACGACGATGCCGCCGTCGGGCGAGATCGGCGCGTCGGCCGCGCGCACCACAGCGCCGTCGGCCGGTCCGGCCGCGGCCAGCGCCGCCTCCAAGGTCCCACCGGCCACCGTGAGCGCGGCGCCGTCGAAATGACCGGCTTCCATCAGCGCCTTGATGATTATGGGGGCGCCGCCGATTTCGTGCACGTGCTTGGCCAGAAACCGCCCGCCCGGCTGCAAATCCGCGATATGCGGCGTGCGGTCGAACACCCGCGCCAAATCGTCCATGTCGAAGCCGATTCCCGCCTCGTGGCCGATCGCCGGGATGTGCAGGGCGGCGTTGGTCGAGCCGCCCGTGGCCGCCACCACCGCGCAGGCGTTCTCCAGGCTGGTCCGGGTGACCAGATCGCGCGGCAGCGGGCCGCCCTCGTCGAGAATTTGCATTACGGTGCGGCCGGCCTGGCGGGCGACGCCCTGGCGCTCTTCATAGACGGCGGGGATCATCGACGAGCCGAGCGGCGCGAGACCGAGCGCCTCCGAGACCATGCCCATGGTATTGGCCGTGAACTGGCCCGGACAGGCGCCGATGGTGGGCAGGCAGGCGTATTCCAATTCGCGCAATTCCGCCTCGTCCAGCGTCCCGGCCAGCACCCCGCCGATCGCCTCGTAGGTATTCAGCACGGTGATCTCCTGGCCGCGCAATTCTCCGGGCAGGGTGGCGCCGCCATAGACGAAGACCGAGGGCACGTTGCACCGGACCATGCCCATCATCAGGCCCGGCAAGGTCTTGTCGCAGCCGCCGAACCCAACCACGCCGTCATAAACATGAGCGCGGACCACCACCTCGACGCTGTCGGCGATGACCTCCCGGGAAATCAGCGAGAATTTCATCCCCTGGTGCTGCATGGAAATGCCGTCCGAGACGCCGATGGTGGTGAACTGGCGGGGCGTGCCGCCGGCCTCGCGGACGCCGTCCTTGGCGAACTCGGCCTGATCCGCGAGGCCCATGTTGCACGGCGTCATTTCGCCCTCGGTGCTGACCACGCCGATCATCGGCCGGGCGATGTCCTCGTCGTCCAGCCCCATGGCCCGCATGAACGCCCGGTGCGGCGCCCGGTTCATGCCGTCGGTGGTGATGCGCGAGCGCCAGCGTGCGCCGGCTTTGCGCGGTTCGTTCCCTGGCATGCTATCCTCCATTCGTCCGGCGCCGGTTATCCGCGTCGGATATTGTCGCTTATGGGCGTCCTGGATAATAGTGGCGGAAGGGGAGACACGTGAAGGATACGACGATCGCCGAGGCGCGCCCGGCCGCCTCCATCCTGCTGCTGCGCGACGGGCCGGCCGG
>CBDVDY010000142.1:0-7135 GCA_965372875.1 uncultured Alphaproteobacteria bacterium
GCCGATTGAAGAAGGTGACAACCGTACCCATTCCGGACATTCGGGACGATCTGGCTGAAGGTCCGAAATGGGTCGACTCGGAACTCGGAGGCACCGCCCAAAAGGTCCGCACCTGGGGGTAAAGCAGACGAATTCGCTGGGAAACCGGACATCGATGAAATTCCTCGAAACTCAAGCTCGGTCGGGCAGGTGTCCGTGGATTTAGGTTATGTGCCCCTTTGAAACCCACCGAAGGTAATATTAGAATTCATGAGGCCGCTACGTGGGGATTCGAACATGGCATCGAACCCAGAACCGAAGACTTTTGTCCTCGTGCACGGCGCGTTTCATGGGGGCTGGTGTTGGCGGCGCGTGGCGGACGTTCTGCGGTCACGGGGGCATCGTGTCACGACACCGACCCAAACCGGCATGGGCGAGCGATCACACCTTTTGTCGGAGTCGATCACGCTGTCGGTATTCATCGATGACATCGTCAACCATCTGACCTGGGAAGACCTGACGAATGTCGTCCTTGTCGGACACAGCTTCGGCGGCGTCACGATCACCGGCGTCGCCGATGCGGTGCGCGAGAGAATCGCCAAACTGATCTATCTCGATGGGGCCATCCTCGAGAACGGCGAAGCATTGTTTGATTTGTTCCCCAAAGAGTTCGTAGAGGCACGCATGGAGGCCGCGAACGAGACCGGCGATGGTCTTACCATGGCCGCTCCTCCCGCGGAATATTTCGGCCTTGCCGATCCAGCCGACGTGGCGTACGTGGAAAGACAGATGACGCCCCATCCGATCGCCACGTATAGAAATTCCTTGACGATCGACAATCCTGCCGGGAACGGATTGCCGACGAACTACATCATGTGCACCGATCCGGTCTTGGAGGGGGTAAGAGTTTTTCATCGGCGGGCTCGTGAGGCTGGCTGGCCGATATCCGAGCTCGCGGCTGGACACGATGCGATGGTAATGGAACCCGTGGCCACCGCCGACCTGCTCGAAAAACACAGCGCTTAGAGCAGGATTCGCGTGATCGCCGGGAGCCACAAAGCGGTTCCAAGCGATTGCGATCGGCTCTAATATCGCGTGACCGGCGGCGGCGCCATGGTCGACGGCTATCGCGGCCGGCCGGGCTCGCCACCGGCCATTTCGGGCGGCACGACGGTGTTATGAGCGAACAGAAATCCGGCGAAATCATCGAACGGGTCCGGGGCGAAACCACCGCCAGGGAGCGCGACCGGCTCGGGCTCTCGAGCCGCTATGCCGCGCCTTCGGACGCGGTCGAGGAGCGCCTGGCCGAGATCTGGCGACTTTCCCTGGACGTCGACCGGATCGGCGTCGACGACGATTTCTTCGAGCTCGGCGGCGATTCCCTGAACGGCGCGCAGACCTTCGCCGCGATCGAGCACGAGTTCGAGCGGCGGCTGCCCCTGGCCGCCCTCGTCGAAGGGCCGACGATCCGCCACTTGGCGCGGCTCCTCGGCGACGCGGCACACACCGGGTCGGACGACGTGCTGGTGCCGCTCAGGGAAACGGGCGGGCGGCCGCCCCTGTTCTGCATCCACGAGCTGAGCGGCAACGTCGTCGTCTACCGCCTGCTCGTCCGGCACCTGGACGCGGATCAGCCGGTATACGGCCTGCAGTATCCCGGCCAGGTTCAGGCGGATCCGCCGCGGCTCGGGCTCGACGACATGGCCGCCCGCTATCTCGTCGCGATTCGCGAGGCGCAGCCCGCGGGTCCGTACCATCTTGCCGGGTTCTCTCTCGGCGGGGTGATCGCCTACGAGATCGCCTGGCGCCTACGCGCGGCCGGGGAGGAGGTCGCGCTGCTCGCCCTCATCGACGCCGGCGCGCCCGGGTACGCACCTGAGGGGCTGGCCCGGGCGGCGCTCCACGCCAGCGAGTTCCTCCATCGCTGGCCATGGACTTGGCCCGCCTATCTCGTGCGGCGCTGGCGCAACCGCCGGGCCCGGCAGAGAAAGGACGCGGCGCTGTACCGGAGCCGGACCGAAGGCGATCTCGGCGCCCGGCTCGAGCGCCTCGCCACGGAGATTCTGCCCGGGGCGAAACCGGGCTACGCGCCGAAGCCCTACGACGGCCGCGTCGTCCTGTTCCGCTGCACCGAGGAACGCTTGCTCTGGCGCCGGGTTCCGGAAATGGGCTGGCGCGACCTGGTCGCCGGCGGTATTGAGATCCACGACATTGCGGCGACCCACCAGTACCTGATGCAGGAGCCGTCCGTGGTCGAACTCGCCGAGCGGCTCGAGACCTGCCTGCGGGACGCCCGTGCTGATCCTCGTGCCGCGGTCCCGACGGCCGCGGCGGGGAGCGCGGCGACGCCGTAGCCGCCCGCCCGACCGTCAGAGCCGCGCGGCCAACTCCTTCTTCCTGATCTTGCCGGCCGTGGTCTTCGGCAGGCTGTCGACCACGACGATTTCGCTCGGCACCTTGTAGGACATAAGCCGTCTGCGGCACGCGGCCAGCAGGTCGCGGGGGTCGAGCGGTCCGTCGGCGACGACGAAGGCGACCGCCTCCTCGCCGTGCGCCTCCGAGTGCTTGCCGACGACCGCCGCCTCGGCGACGCCGGCCTGGGCCCGCAGCAGCTGCTCGATCTCCTCGGGATAGATGTTGATGCCGTCGCGGATGATGATCTCGGAAGTTCGGCCCTTGAGGAAGATGTAGCCGTCCCCGTCGAGCATGGCGAGCTCGCCGGTATAGATCCAGCCGTCCCGCGCGTCGTCGTCGGGCTCCTCGCCGTAGAAGCGGGCGCCGATACCGGAGCCCCGGCAGCGCAGGCGCCCGACCTCGCCCGGCGGCAGCTTCTGGCCGTCGCCGTCGACGATCTCGACCTCGACGAGATGGTTGGCGCGGCCGACGCTCTCGGCGTGCGTCGCCATCTCGGCCGGCCGAAGCAGCGATATTTGGCCGGTCGCGGACGAGGAATAGCTGATGTGCAGGTTCGGGGATATGCGGCGCAAGACCTCGCGCTTCTCCGCGGCGGAGATGAACGCGCCGCCGGTGCTGAGCACCTTCAGCGAAGGCAGCAGCGGCGCGCCGGTATCGGGCAGCTTAAGCAGCCAGCGCAGCACGGTGGGCACGACGAAGGCGTAGCCCGCCCGGTGCCGGGCCACCTGCTCGACGAACTCCTCGGGCGCGAACAGCGTCGGATACAGGACAATCGTGCCGCCGCCGAACAGCAGGTAGAAGACTTTGTTGCGGCCGGCGCTGAACGCCAGCGGCGTCACCGAGACGGCGGTGACGCCAAGCGTGGCGCCGTAGTTGCGGACGTACCGGGCGATCCGGGCGATGTATTCGTCGTGCGTTACGATCGCGCCGCGGGGCTCGCCGGTGGTGCCGGAGGAGAGCGCGATCACGAAGTCGGCCGCGCCGTCGTCGGCGAACGCCGCATCGTCCGGAGCCGGGGCCGGGGCCGCCGCCACCGCCGCGCGCCAGGCGTCGTCGAGCGCCTCCGTGGGCGTCGCCGCGAACGCTTCCGTGCGCCGCGCGGCGCCGTCCTCGACGAGGACGAGGCGCGGCGCGAACTTGCGCTCCAGCCGCCGCAGTTCGTCCGGCTTGGCCCGCCAGTCCAGCGGCAGGATGACGGCGCCCATGCGCGCCACGGCGAGAAGTGCTACGAAATGCTCGGCGTTGTCCTTGAGGCAAAGGCCGACCCTGTCACCCGCGCGGACGCCGAGGGCCAGGAGATGGCTCGCCGTCCGCCGCACAGCCAGGTCGAGCTCGCGGTAGGAAATCACGCGCCCGCCGTCGATCAGGGCGGCCGTCTCCGGCTGCCGCGCGGCGTGGCGGGCGATTTCGTCGCAAACGTTCATGGGATTCGTGCTTCCTGCGTCGCGGCGGCGGGCGACACATAGCAGACGGAACTCGCTCCGGTCCAGCCGGTTGCCGGCCCGCGAACCCAAAGCAGACCGCCCCCGGCCTAACCGTCAACCCGACAAAAAATCCTTGCAACGCGGGAGCCGTCCACGCAGGACATCAGCCATCTGGCTCCGATTGTCCGTTTGCGGCCGGGGACGGACCTTTTTGCGGCGTCGATGACGATCTCCTGCCGAAACTGGGGCGCATGGGTCGAATGGGCTGCCGCGCTTCTTTCGTGGTCGTATGTCCGACCACTTTGGATTGAACCGGTTGCGAGTCGACCAGGGGACCGAGGGGACAGCATATTTCCTCTTGCTCTTCGATCGGCGCGCGGTTGGGAACGGATTTGGCCGCCAGCGCCTTTGCGGCTCGTTTCATCGCGGCGTTCACCGTCGCCGGTGCTTCTTCGAGCACGCGCAATACATTGACGCGGTTGCGGTCCGCCGGGTCGCGCCGGCCCAACAAAAGAACGAACTCTTCATCGCCCGGACTCGAGTCGGGTACTTCGGCCAGAGACAGCTGTTCACGCAGACAGTTTTTTACCTTCTCCAGCGGGTCGGTGCGATCACCTCGTTCGGCTCGGCGGGCCAGACGCTCGGCGGCGACGCAGCCCTTGATGCCGCCGGGCTGAGCTTCGAGGAAGCTCTTCACCGTAATTTTAACCTGATTGGAGCGCTTGGCGTAGGTTAACGCCGTGGCGTATTCGGAGATTCGCGTCTTGTCGTACCCGCGTCCGAAGACAAGCTTGACAATCGGCGTGAAAGGCGACCGGGCCTGGACTTTCAATCCAGCGTCGGCCAGCATCCGGGCATAGGCTTCGGGCTCCATCTGGCAATCCGAATAGAGGCCGTAGGCGGCGGCAAGGGCACGATAGAGCGCCTCGCGCGAACGGGTTTCTTCGGCATCCGCCTTATGCGCCAGGGATTGGCATTCATTCAGGGTCTGAGTGAGGCTCAGCGTCGCGGTTGTTTCCTTACCGTCAACGAGCCGCAAAGCCACTGACTCGCCGCCATTCGACTCCGCCGCTATCGGCGCCCGCCGACGCGTGGTTCTCGCAGGCGGTTTTTTCTTACTGTTTATAGCGCCGACGATGGCATCGATCTTCTCGCCGTCCTCGCTGAAGGGCAGCATGATGCTGCGATACAATATTTCGTCGCTGGCGGCGTTCTCGAATTCGGCCTCGAAGGCGATCGGCGCCTGGTTCGCCAGAACCTGGAGGTAATGGTCGGTCACCTGCGTCAACAGCGTATGCCTGGGCGCCTCGGAGACCGGCTTGTTCATGAGGTCCTTGCCGCAGTCGTCGGCGAGCGACGCGCCGATAAACTGGAAAACCGCGTCCCCGGTGCTGTCTTCGAATTCGATGATGAAGGCGTGGGGCTTGAATTCGGTGACCGCGTCGAAGCTGAAGTCGCCCATTGAGGGATAGGTGCGGTCCCCGCGCAGGCTCTGCCAATAGTTCAGCAGGCGAATGTTGAGCCGTCGTTCGGCTGGATTTTTCGTCGGGGTCCGCGCCTGTAACATGCTGTTCATGGTGCTCGCTCCGGATCTCGTCGGCCCTGGGCTTCTTTCAGGTCCCGATGTTGGTCACGCGCGCCGAGGGAGCGCCGGGAGGCGGAAAATGCGCAGGGTTTCCGGCGCGCCCTCGACCCGGCGTCAGTCCCGCTTTTCGGCGACCAACTGGACGGCCCGATCCGTCTTGTCGCGCAGCGCGGCGATGATGGTGTCGACATCGCCGCCATTGGCGCGCAGGAACGACGCGTACTCCTCGCGCTGGAGCACGGCCATGCTGATCCCGGCGACCATGACGTCGACCAGCTTGGGCCCGGCCTTGGTCTTGCGCACCCGCCAGACGACGCCCAGTGAAGAGCTTCGCTTGGCGATCCGGATGCGGGACACCACCAGCACGTCCCCGGATTTCGACGCCTTGACCGGCACCACCTTCTGGACGTCGACCGAGGCGTCGGCGAGCTGCGCGATGCGGCCCAACACCGAATGCGCCAAGAAGTCGCGGAACAGCGCGGTGAATTCCGCCCTCTGCCGCGGGCTCGCCTGGTTCCAATGGCGGCCGATGGTGAACCGCGCGATGGCACGCACGTCGACGACGCTGTCCATGAACTCGGAAAGTTTTCTGTCACGCTCCGCCCGCGACCAGCCGGTGTCGCCGGCGAAGGCCAAGGACGTCGCGGCGCCGATGCCGACGACGAAGCTCTCCGCCTCGCGGTCGAAGGAGCTGGCGCGCGCCGCGCCCGGATCGGAGGCCAGGCCGAGCGCGGCGAGGCCCAGAATGACGGCAAACAGGCGATTTTTCATTTTGTGTCCAATTCCCTGCTAATATCCGGGTGAACCGCACCCAAAAGTTAATAAATACTTTCATCTATCCTCGAAATATGAGGGGCAAACGTTAAAAATCAGTTACCAGTTATTAACGATAAAGACAATTTTAGATAATTACTTGACATATTGTTGGTAATTCACCTCTCATATTACTGAAGTTGTTTCATCATCTTATGCGCGGTTTCATTGATTATTATCCTAGTTTTGACGATCGATGTAACGCCGAATCATGACCCGATAACGTTCCGACCCGGGCAAAAATTAACCAACCGAATCCGGCGCCGACCGGCCGACCGGCATCCGAGGGAGATGCGGGTCGGATCGCGATTCGACCCGAAGCGACGGACCCGCCGCCCGCCAGCCTCAATTTCGACGACGAGGTGCATGGCGGAAATTCAGCGCGTTGCCCGGCGAGATTTGTTCGTTGCCATCCGCGGACCCAAACGACAAAGTATTATGGAGGCGATAAAATTGGACGGATCATCGAACGTCCGAACGGGAAGAATATGCGAATCATTGGGAGGGTGGCATGGACGGCAAGATTGCGCTCGAGGAACACTTCGCGATCGACGAAACGCTGAACGATTCCGCGGGATTTCTCGGCGACGATGTCTGGCCCGAGTTGAGCGCGCGTCTTGTCGACTTTCACGGGAAGCGGCTGCAATTGATGGACAGGCACGGCATCGAGACGATGATCCTGTCGCTCAACGCGCCCGCGGTTCAAGCGATTCCCGACCCCGGCCGGGCGGATGAAATCGCCAGGCGCGCCAACGATTTTCTCGCGGAGCAGGTACAAAAGCAGCCCGGCCGGTTTCAGGCGTTCGCCGCCCTGCCAATGCAGGACCCCGATTTGGCGATTCGGGAGTTGCAGCGCTGCGTCAAGGATCTCGGGTTCAAGGGCGGGCTGGTCAACGGGTTCTCCCAGATCGACGACCCG
>CBDVDY010000143.1:0-7132 GCA_965372875.1 uncultured Alphaproteobacteria bacterium
CCAGCAAGCCGGAGCCGCCGTCTCAGTGGTTCAATATGAACGAAATATGCTCTAGGTGCCAGCGCCAGCGGGAAAATGACCGATGCGGTTGAACGCGCCGCTTCCTGATCTCCGCTGCGAATATCGGTCCGAACCGATTCCATCAAGTCCTGACGGTTTCATGGCTGATGTCGATCCCGCGTTCGTGGAGCAGATCCTCCACGTGCCGTAGCGATAACCCCGCACGAGCGGACGGTCCGACGCGTGTCCCAACCAGCGAGGTGACGGAGGATCGAGCGGCGGTCGCTCGTGATTGCTGAGTAAGGCAATGGCGTTGCGCTCGATAACGCCGCGCAGGCTTTCGGGACCCGGTTCGTCGTCGATGCTGAGCCAAAGGAAGGACATCGCGCCGAGGTAGCGCGACACGGCCTGCTCAACCGGTGCCTCGGCGGCGGCTATTACTTCCCGACCTATTCCCAACGCAGCAGACGCCTTCGCGACGTCGCCCTTCACGCCCCAGGACTCACAGGGCCTTAGCTCGCCTCGTGCCAACGCTGCCTGCCCGACCAGAAGGCGGAAGATAGAGCCGCGATGGTTAGAAGTAGGGATAAATGCCCATGGTGCACTTAGGGTGCACTCGGCGGCGAATACTGACGATATCCCGAGATCAACCACGACAGACCGACGAAGCCAACATACTGATTTCACTTACCTAGTTGATCGCCTTGTGTCGCCGGTTGTCATTTCCCTGATACTACGGATCAGGAGGTTAGGGGTTCGAATCCCTTGGGGCGCGCCAATCTTTTCACACCGCCAAATCGGATTCGAATGGTGAGAGACGCGAATCCCGCGTCACTCATCCGGCCGCCAACGGCCGCGTTGTAATTGAACGCACGTTCTGGCAACGTAATCGAAGGCGAAAGCCCAATACGCAGACAGGGGAGGAAACGCGATGAGCATTGAAGCCAAATCAGCCAAACTCAACGATCTCGTGGCCGCCGACGCGACGGTCGAGACATTGGCGTCGGGGTTCACCTTTACCGAGGGCCCGATCTGGAACAAGGCCGAGCAGTGCCTGTATTTCAGCGACATGCCGGCCGACATAAGGCGGCGCTGGAGCGAGGCGGACGGGATTTCGGAAATCCGCAACCCGAGCAACAAGTGCAACGGCATGACCTACGACGCGGACGGCAATTTGTATGTCTGCGAGCATTCCACCAGTTTGCTGGTGCGCGAGGCGCCGGACGGGACGCGGACCACCATCGCCTCGCACCTCGGCGACAAGGAGATCAACAGCCCCAACGACGTGGTGGTAAAGTCGGACGGGGCCGCGTATTTCTCCGATCCCATCTATGGGCGGGTGCCGGTGTTCGGCCGCGAGCGCGATCAGGACCTCGACTTCCAGGGCGTTTACCGGGTGCCGCCGGGCGGCGGGGAAACGCAGCTCCTGGCCAAGGATTTCGACCAGCCGAACGGGCTCTGCTTCTCGCTCGACGAATCGCAGCTTTACATCAACGATTCGCCGCGGGCGCACATCAAACTATTCGACGTGAACGCCGACGGGACCATCTCCAACAGCCGCATGTTTTTCGAGAACATCGGCTCCGGCGTGATCGAGGAAGGCATCCCCGACGGCATGAAGCTGGACGAGCGCGGCAACATCTGGGTGACCGGGCCCGGCGGCATCTGGGTGATCAGCCCCGAGGCCGAGCATCTCGGCGTGATCAAGATCCCCGAGAACGCCGGCAATTTGAACTGGGGCGGGCCGAACTGGGACGAGCTCTACATGTGCTGCTCGACCTCGCTCTACCGCGTCAAGACGAAGGTTTCCGGAAACAAACTCAGCTACATGAACTAGGGGGGATAATCATGGCATTGTCATTGGACGCCAAGACCAGCGCGCTCATCATCCAGGATTTGCAGAACGACGTGATCATCGACGGCGGCGCGTTCGCGGAATCGGGCGCGCCGGCCCACGCCAAGTCGCAGAACGTAGTCGAGAACGTGAAGAACCTGGCCGCGGCGGCGCGCAAGGCCGGCATGGCGGTGATCCACGTCCATTTCATCGTCGAGAAGGGGGCGCCGGGCATCAAGCCCAACGCGCCGCTGTTCGCCGGCCTGATCGAAACCAAGGCGATGGTCCGGGGCACCTGGGGGGCGGAGCCGGCCAAGGGGCTGGAGCCCCAGGACGGCGATCTGATCGTCGAGAAGATCCGCATGAACGCGTTCCACGGCACCAAGCTCGACGCGCTCCTGCGCGGGCTCGGCGTGGAGACGTTCGTCATCACCGGGGCCTGGACCAACATGTCGATCGAGCATACCGCGCGGCACGGCGCGGACGCCGGCTATAGCGTGGTGGTGTCCACCGACGGCACCTCGACGATCAACGACGAGTGGCAGAACGCGGCCCTCAACTACGCGCTCGAAAACGTCGCCGAAAAGGCGTCCTGCGCCGAGATCGCCGCCGCTTTAGGCTGACGCCGCGGCGCTAATCCGATCAAGAAACCGGCCCCGCGCCGCCTTTGCCAAGGTGACGCGGGGCTTCTTTTCACGATGGCCTCAGGCGTACTGATCCAGGCCCAGGCGTTCGAGAGTCTTCGGCGTCGGCCGGCCGGTGGCCTCCTCCCAGCCCTTGATCTGGTAATATTCCCGCACCATCGCCTCGAGATGCGGGGCGATGGTCTTTCCCTTCGCCGAACCGGCGGTGGGCGCTTCCAGCAGCCGCGGCGAGACATCGAACTCGTCCTTCGGCTGAAACCCGCGCTTGATGGCGATGATTCGCTGCAGATTGACCATGCGGTCGCCGATCTCCAACGCATCGTCGCGGTCGAAGTCGGACCAGCCGGTGGCCAGCGCCACGGCGCTGCTCGCATAGTCGAGCACGCCCTTGACGCCCCAGCAGGCGAACCAGCAGACGCCGAGCGTGTCCTCCCACAGTTTCTTGATCTGGGTCTTGGCGACCGCCTCGGCCTTGCCCTCGACCACGAACGGCTCCGCGAACTCGGTGTAGCCGATGTCGGGCTCGGTGGTCCAGGAATCGACGCCCGGGCCCTGCCAGCAGACCCCGGCGCCGGCGACGATCTGTCCGAGGAGGATGCTCCAAGCCGGGCGCCAGTCGTGCATGTTGTAGCCGCCGCCGCGGATGTGCAGGACGCAGGCCTCGGCCGGCGGGCCGAGGATCGCCGCCGCCTGCTTCAGCCCCTTGGCCAGGACCTCGCCGCCGAACCCCTCGCCCGTGCACATCTGGTCCAGAAGCGTCATCGCCGACTCGAAATTACCCCAGGTGAGATCGAGGCCGCCGGTATCCTTCTCGGTCAGGATGCCGTTATTGAAAAGCTCGTAAGCCATGCCGAGGAGCGCGCCGGCGACCGAGGAATCGATGCCGATGGCGTCCATCTGGTCGGTCAGGACTACCGTCCGTGCCGGGTCCTCGATGCCGATCAGGGCGCCCGCGCCTTCCATGTTCTCGCCGCCGCCGCACAGGCTGGCCGTGAACCCGGCGAATTCGCCCGAGTTGATCTTGCAGTCATAGGAGCAGGAAATGCTGCAGTTGTACGATTCCTTCGGCGTGATGGTCCAATCCTTGGCCGCCTCGACGAAGTCGCTGGCGAACTTCTCGCCCCAGACCGGGTCGGTCAGGTTCTTGCTCGCCACCATGTGATGGTCACCGACGAAGGCGTAGATGCGGGTGACCCCGCCGTCGGTCAGCAACGAGCCGACCCCGGGCACCCCCTCGCCGGGGCCGCGTTCGGCCAGGATGGAGTCGTCCCAAAT
Organism: uncultured Alphaproteobacteria bacterium; assembly: GCA_965372875.1. GTDB lineage: Bacteria > Pseudomonadota > Alphaproteobacteria > CBDVDY01 > CBDVDY01 > CBDVDY01. The sequence continues at coordinate 3,754 of CBDVDY010000143.1, forward strand.
CTTCGATACCTCGCCGAACGCCGCCGCGTCGGCGAGGGCCACCGTTCCCGTGCCGCGCACCGCTATCGCCTTCAGCAGCTTCGAGCCCATGACCGCGCCGACGCTGCCCTTCGAGGCGCCGTGGTTGCGGTCGTTCTTGATCGAGGCCCCGTGCAGCATCGCCTCGCCCGCCTGGCCGATGCAGGCGACGCTGATCTTCTCCTCGTCGCCCAGCTCGCGCTTGATCAGGCGCTCGGTCTCCCGCGTCGTCTGGCCCCAGAGTTTCCCCGCCTCGCGGATCTCCACCTCGTCGTCGTCGATCCAGAGGTAGACCGGCTCCTCCGCGCGCCCGGTCACCACGATGGCGTCGTATCCGGCGTGCCTCAGATAGGCGGCCCAATAGCCGTGCGAATGGCCGGTCGCCACCGCAAAGGGCGTGTTGACGTTGAGGCTGACGACCGCGAGGTTCGACGAGCTGGGAGCCGCGGTGCCGGTCAGGGGGCCGGTCATGAACATGAGCGGCGCCTCGGGGTCCGTCGGGCCTACCGTGGCGTCCGTCTCCTCCAGCAGCATGTACATGCCGAGGCCGATGCCGCCGATATAGCGCCTGAGGATCGCCTCGTCGGGAAGCCCCGTCGTCGTGCAGGTCCCCTTGGTCAGATCGACACGCAGAATTTTTCCGGCATAGCCCGGAATGTCGCTTGAAGTAGCCATCTCAAACCCTCCCCTCGCATGCGAACGCTTCCACGATCCGTGGAATCATCCTACTTTTATTGTGGATTATCCCCTCACTTCGTTTTCAATCACCATCCTGCCGAATTGGCCGCCCTCAGGCAACAGGCTGAGCCCGCCCGCCGGTCGAGAACGGCGAGGCCTCAGGGTTTCGTGACGTTCCAGGTCTCGACGATCTTGGAGCCCGCCTGGCGGAAAATGACCGAGACCGGGCATCGCTTGCCAAGTTCCGTTTTGAGCGCGTCCACCTGGCTCTCGTCGACGTCGCCGGCGATGTCGACCTTGATCTCGACCTTGGGGAAAGGCACCGAAACATCGGCCACGTTTCGAAAGCCTCTTGTGTCGAGGGTTCCCGCGACTTCGACGGACGTTATCTTCATATCGAGGCCCATCTCCTCGGCGATGTCGGTGGCGATGACGTTGGTGCAGCCGGCGAACGAGGCGAGCAGCGTCTCCAGCGGCGACGCGCCGAGATCGGTTCCGCCGCGGCTCGCCGGCTCGTCGATGAGCACCGTATGCTTGCGGGCGCGCACGTCCGTCCGTCCGTGGCTGGGACACGCGCCCTTCACGGTAATCTTGAAAATATCCGGCATATCGAACGCCATTTTTCCCTCCCTCCGAGTTGTTCCGGCTCTCTTTTTCGGCGCAAATTGGCCCGATTTCGAGTCCCGCATTGTATTTGACCGAGCGTTCTGGCAACGTATTACCCGGTGACGGCAAGAATTCAAAGACCTTAGGGAGGGACTACCATGGCAAGGACCAGAAATCGCCGCGAATTCGTGAAGATCAGCGCGGCTGCCGCAGCGACGGCGATAGCGGCTCCAGCCGTTCTGAGCAAGGCGTGGGCGGCAACGCCAATCAGGATTGGCCACATCAATACCTTCAGCGGTCCGCTCGCTTCGTTGGGCGAGCAGGGTCATTGGGGCCTGATGGTGGCGGTCAACCGCATCAACAAGGCTGGCGGGATCAGCGGCCGCCAGATCGAAGTTATCGAGCGGGACGACGCGTTCAAGCCGGCGCAGGCGGTGCGCGAGGCGGAAAAGCTCATCCTGCAGAACAAGGTCGACGTGATCACAGGCGTCAGCAGCAGCGGAATCTGCGTTCAACTCGCACCGCTGGTGAAACGGTACAAAACCCTGTTCGTCCTGGGCACCGGCTGCGAAACCACGAACCTGACGGGCGCGGCCGCGAAGAGTTGCCCGAAATACGTCTTCCGGCCCTACAACAGCACCAAGTGCCAAGCCATTGCCATGGCGCCGTGGGCCCTCGCCCATGGCATCAAATCGGCGACCGGGCTTTACATGGATTTCGCCTGGGGCAAGTCGGTGGCCTTCGATTTCGCCGACGAATTCAAGCGCCTCGGCGGCAAGTGGATCGAGCCGGTCCCGGCGCCGCTCAGCACCACGGACTATCTGCCCCTGGTCAGCCGCATCAATCAGGACGTGGACGGCTTGATCATGGGCGTGGCCGGCGGTCACGCGATCAAGAGCATGCTGGCCCTGGCCGAAGTCGGCCTGACCAAGAAGATGAAGATCGTCGGTCCGGCCTCGGTAAGCGACGTCAACACCATCGAGCAGCAAGGCAAGAGCGCCGTCGGCGGTTTCTATCTGCACCGATATCCGGCGGTTCCCAACCTCAAGGGCACGCCGTTCGACGACGAAGCCAACCACTCGTTCCGCAGCGAATTCATGGCGCTGAGCAAGGGCGTGCTGCCAAGCGGGTTTTCCCAGGCCCAGTTCACCGGCATGAACGTCATCAAGCAGGCGATGACTGCGGTCAAGTACGGCGACAAGGGTGAAGGCACGCCGAAGATGATCGAATGGCTCGAGGGCGGCGACACGCCCATGGGTCCGGGCCGCGTCTTCAAGCAGGGCCGCGACATCCCGCAGGGCGACGTGTACCTGCGCGGGAGCGATCATCAGGGCTTCACCAACTTCTACATGGCCACCGTCAACGACAAGCTGCAGTACGAGATTGTCGGCGACCGGGTCGACATGAAGACCACCTTGTATCCGTCGAAGTTCAAAAGCTGCTGAACAGCGGATGAGCAGCCCGCCCGGCCCATGCGCATCGCTGGGGCCGGGCGGGTCGTGCTCACCGTCACCGAACGATGGATACGCCCCCCTTCATCCTCGAGACCAAGGGGCTGACCAAAGCCTTTGGCGCGCTCGTCGCGGTGGAGAATGTGGACTTCCGGCTCCCGGACGGCGAACTGCGCGCCATCATCGGCCCCAACGGCGCGGGCAAAAGCACGTTCTTTTCGATGCTTATGGGAAAGATGCGCCCCGGCGCGGGCGAGGTTTTTATCGGCGGAATCATGACCTCGGGCATGGCGCCGCACCGGATCAGCCGGCTCGGCGTCAGCCTGGCGTTCCAGATCACGAATATCTTTTCCAGCCTCACCGTCGGAGACAATCTGCGGCTCGCGGCGCAGTCGCGCGGCAACAGCTTTCGGCCGTTCCGGCATGCCGCCTCGCAGCCCTGGGTCGAAGCCAAGATCGAGGAGGTCCTGTCCGAAATCGGGCTGCTGGACAAGATAACCGAAATGGCCTCGAACCTTTCGCACGGCGAACAGAAATATCTCGAGATCGGCATCGCGCTCGCGATCTCGCCGAAGCTCCTGTTGCTCGACGAACCGACGGCGGGCATGAGCCCCGAGGAAACCCGC
>CBDVDY010000144.1:0-7103 GCA_965372875.1 uncultured Alphaproteobacteria bacterium
AGCGCGTAGAGCAGCATCGAGCCGTGCCCGGCCGACAGCACGAAGCGGTCGCGGTCGGGCCAATCGGGCTCGGCCGGGTCGAACTTGAGATAGCGCGAAAACAGCACCGTAGCCACGTCGGCCATGCCCATGGGCATGCCGGGATGGCCGGATTGCGCCGCCTCCACCGCGTCCATCGCGAGCACGCGGATGGCGTTCGCCATTCTGGTGGGCGGGACCGGATTCACGTCTTCGATATCTTCTCTGGAAGCGGCGCCGACGGCGGCATCGGGTACGGTCATTCGTTCTTTCACGGCGAAAAAGGGCGATCGCGCGCTGGCCAAGCCGACCGCGAACATGCCCGCCCATGGCGCGACCGTCAAGTCCCGCCCGTCCCATTGACGGGGCATTCGGGCGGCCCTATTCTTGTGCCTCAAAATGGGGGGAGAATATCATCTCAAGTCGCCGGAAATCAGAGACGCCGCCATTGCTTGCGGCGGCCCAGCGGTTGGACGCCGCGGTGACGCGGCTGGAGAATGCGACACGATCGAGCGACCGGCTGGCTGGTCCCCGGCCGGGCGAACTGATCGAAGCGCTGGAAAGCGCGCAGAACGAAAACACCCACCTGCAGGAAACCGCCGAGACCGTGTCGGTTCGGCTGGACAGCGCCATCGGCCGGCTGCGTGCCGTGTTGGGAAACTGAGCCATGGCCCAGGTCGACGTCACGATCAACGATCAGAACTATCGCATCGCCTGCGAGGAAGGCCAGCAGGATCATCTGCGCAAGCTTGCCGGCGAGGTCGACGAGCGCATCGCCGAGCTGGTTTCGGTGATGGGGCAGATCGGCGAACTGCGACTCCTGGTCATGGCGAGCATGCTGATGGCGGATGAAATCGCCGAGGCGCGCGACGGCGACGCAGCGGCCGCCGCCGAGGCCGCCGCCGGCGACGCCGGCATGGACGCGGTCCAGGAGGCGGCGCTCGTCAACAGCATCGAGACCCTTGCCCAACGCATCGAATCGGTTGCGGCACAGATCGAGCACGCCTAAATTAGATAGTTGGACGGTGGCTGCGCGGTTCGCGACGCCGCTTTCATCCCTGGGGCCAATATCTACCTCTCGGGAGCTGTCCCTGCCGGAGCCGTGGTTTCGGTATATGGCGCCCACCTGCGTAAGCAGGCCACAGCGGAGATTCGCCGGCAAACGGCCATTGTGGCGCCGTCCAACCCTTCCGCGATACGCCTTGAACGATTCCTCGACATGAACCTGGCCGAAACCAAGCGGGCCTTGCGCCGCGAAGCCAGGGCGCGGCGGCGGGAAGCGCACCAGTTTCTGGCGGCCGAGGCCGGCGAAAAGGTGCGTGCGCTTTTTGCCGCCCGCGTCAAGCTGCCGCCCGATGCGGTGGTCGGCAGCTACTGGCCGTTCGAGGCCGAGCTTGACGCGGCGCCGCTTTTGACCCATCTGCATGGGCTCGGCCACGCCTGCGCCGTGCCGGCGGTGGCCGGGCCGGACGAAGCGCTGGTGTTTCGCGCGTGGAAGCCCGGCGACCGGTTGCTTAAGGGGCGCTTGGGCGAGCCCCAGCCAGACCCGGCCGCGCCCGAGATACGCCCCCGCCTGCTGCTGGTGCCGTTGCTGGCTTTCGACCGCGACGGCTTCAGGTTGGGATATGGCGGCGGGTATTACGACCGGACCCTGGCGCAGCTTAGAGACACGGGCGAGGTTCTGGCGGTCGGCCTCGCCTACGCCGCCCAGGAAGTGGACGCGGTGCCGCACGACGCGCGTGACGCGCGGCTCGACTGGGTGGTGACCGAACGGGAAGCGATCGAGATCGGAGCTTAGAAGGGCGCTATGGATGTCTACAATATTTGGTGCGATCTGAAACCCGGTACCAAGGACACGGCGTTTTGCGACAACGTCGACCGTTACATGGCGCATTTGCGCGAGCGCGGCGCGATCGGCGGGCACCGAATAATGCGCCGCAAACTGGGCCTGGGTCCGAACACGCTCGGCGAATTCCACATCATGATCGAGGTAGAGAATTTGGCCCAACTCGACGAAGCTTTTCGGCATGTAGGCGGGCGCGCGGGCGAGGTCGAAGGGTTGCATTTCGCCGTCAACTCGGCGGTCGAGAACGTCGTTTTTGCCCTCTACCGTGACTTCCCGGACGATTTCCGTACACACGGCGAAGAGAAGTTCTGAGACCATGTGCGCGATCCCACGATTGAGCGCGGCGGCGGGCTGACATGCGGATTCTCTATTGCGGCGACATCGTCGGGCGCTCGGGGCGCGAGGTGGTGATCGCCAATTTGGCGGAACTTCGCGGCAAGCTCGATCTCGATTTCGTGCTCGCCTGCGGCGAGAACGCGGCCGGCGGCTTCGGCATTACCGCGAAGATCTGCCGCGAACTGTACGAGGCGGGCGTGGAAGCCATCACCCTCGGCAACCACGCCTGGGACCAGCGCGAAATGATCGCCTATATCGACGGCGATCCGAGGCTGATCCGCCCGCACAACTATCCGCCGGGCACACCCGGCCGGGGCGCGCACGTTTACGAGGCACGCGGCGGGCGCAAGGTGCTGGTGGTGCAGGTGATGACGCGGCTGTTCATGGACCCGCTCGACGACCCGTTCGCGAGCGTGGAGAACGCGCTCGCCGCCCACCGCCTGGGCGGCACGGTCGACGCCATCATCGTCGATATCCACGGCGAGGCGACCAGCGAGAAAATGGCGCTTGGGCAGTTCGTGGACGGGCGTGCTTCGCTGGCCGCCGGCACCCACACCCACGTGCCGACGGCCGATTGGCAGATTCTGCCGGGCGGGACCGCATACATCACCGATATCGGCATGTGCGGCGATTACGATTCGGTGATCGGCATGAAAAAGGAGCCGCCGATCGCGCGCTTCACCCGCAAGATGCCGACCGAGCGATTGTCGGCGGCCGAAGGCGAGGGAACGCTTTGCGCGGTCTTTGTGGAGACCGACGACGCAACCGGCCGCGCCAAGCATGTGGCACCCTTGCGCCTGGGCGGGCGGCTGGCGCCGCACTGGCCGGTATAAGGCGGGCCGGGAAGATAGAGAAATAGGGACGATGGCCGGCCACTCTCAGTTCAAAAACATCATGTACCGCAAGGGCGCGCAGGACGCCAAGCGGTCGAAGCAATTCGCCCGTCTGTCGCGCGAGATCATGGTGGCGGTGCGCGAGGGCCTGCCCGATCCGGCGGCGAACCCGCGCCTGCGCACCGCCATCGCCGCGGCCCGCGCGGCCAACGTGCCAAAGGACAACATCGAGCGCGCCATCAAGCGAGGCTCGGGCGCGGAAGACGGGGTCTCCTACGAGGAAATCCGTTACGAGGGATATGGTCCGGGCGGCGTCGCCATCATCGTCGAGGCGCTGACCGACAACCGCAATCGCACGGCCAGCGAGGTCCGCGCGGCGTTCAGCAAACACCGGGCCAACCTCGCCGAGACCGGTTCCGTCGCCTTCATGTTCGACCGCGCCGGCCAGATTACCTACCCGGCCGAGACGGCCTCGGCCGATGACATGTTCGAAGCGGCGCTCAATGCCGGGGCGTCCGACGTCGAATCCAGCGACGACGGCCACGAGATCGTTTGCGCCCCGGAAGATTTCCACACGGTGCGCGAGGCGCTCGAGGCGCAATTCGGCGGGGCCCGGTCGGGCGGGCTCGTCTGGCGGCCACAGAATAATGTGGCGGTCGACGCGGAAGCGGCGGAACTGCTGTTCAAGCTATTGGAGGCGCTCGACGACAACGACGATGTGCAGTCGGTGTCGTGCAATTTCGAGGTCGCCGACGAGGTAATGAGAGAGTTGAGCGCCTGAACGGCACCCGGAGAACGGTCTGGCCAGAGAACGGTCAGGCCGGAGCGGCGACGCGGCTCGGGCGAGTAAGAATATAGCCCGAAATTCCCGTCAGGATGGCGGCCAGGATCGTCGGCAGCATCCAGTTTTCGGCCACGTAGAGGCTCACGAAGGCGAGGCTCGCCGCCATCATGGTCACGGCCAGGGCCTTGGCCGGCGCCGGAATGACGCGATGCGCGTGCCAGTCGCGTATGGTCCGGCCGAACCGGGGATGGTCGTAGAGCCAGCGGTGAAAGCGGGGCGAACTCTTGGAGAATGCCCACAAGGCGATCAAAAGAAAGATCGTGCTCGGCACCACCGGCAGGAAGAAGCCGACGATCCCCAAAAACACGTTGAGCCATCCGAACGCCAGCAGGCCATAGCGGATTCCGGTGCAGAGAATTGTGTTGTCGGCCGGTTTGGGGTTCGGTTCGGGAGATTGCTGGTCCGCGCTCATGGCCGCAATCTAGCGGGCGGCCGGTGAAGAAGCGGTTAAGTTTTAGTGTCCCCGCCGGACAATCGATTAGAATTCTTCTAAAATTTTAGATAATATTTATGAGAGGTTAACGCGCGGTGATTACAACGAACTCACCGGCGCGGCCAATATTATCGGTGAAAATCCGCCGCGCCCGGGAGCCGCGGATCGCCCTGCCCTACCTGCCGAAATTATGGTGAAACCGCGCACCGGAAAGCAAAATGAGGTCGGCCAAATTATTATGGCGGCAAATTCCACTGACAGACGAGGGCTGACGATCGGCGAGATCGACGCGCGGGATTTCAAGGCGTTCGCAAATCGTTTTGCCAATTCGCCCGAGATCGGGCCGATCGGCACCTGCCTCGATACCGACGCCCACCCGACGCCCGAGGCCGATCTCTACGTCATCGGGCTGAAGGGTTGCGATTCGATCTGCGCGGCCGCGACGTTTCAGTTGTTTGACTCGAAGCACGACCAAGGCGCGCAAGTCCTCAAGCTCGATTCGGTCGTCGTCGACCCGAAATTGCGCCGGCGTGGATTGGGCGGCGTGCTGGTCGCCAAGACATTTGGCGACATGGTCGGCGACACGGGGCGGCGGATAACCCGCATCTACGCGCATTCGGTCCATCCCGCCACCGTCGCTTTGCTGAAACGGCTGGGCTTCAGCGATCCGCCCTCCGTCGGAGCGCCGATCACCGATACGGGCATCGACGATTCCACGAAGGTGCAATTCCTTGACGCCTGCCAGAAACAGTTGCGCGGAAGGCTCGAGCAGATGCGGCTGCAATGCGAGTTCTGCCGCAAGGGGGACAGGCGGGCCCGGCCGTGGTGCCAGCCGCGGTAGCAATCGTAGCCAATTGGGGAGGCTTCCGAGCATAACGGACCAATGACGACGATCCTCTATTACCATCCTGCTTGCTTGAAACACGACACCGGCGCCGGCCATCCGGAATCCGGCGAGCGCCTGCAAGCCTTGATCGAGCGGCTTGCGGCGCCCGAGTTCGCCGCGCTGGACCGCCGCGCCGCGCCTCGCGCGGCCCGATCGCAAATCTCGCGGGTGCATGACATCCCGTACATATCCAAGGTTTTCAACTCGATCCCGGAATCGGGCGAGGCCAAGCTCGCGCCCGACACTATCGTATCGCCAGGTTCGGGAGAGGCCAGCCTACGGGCCGCCGGATCGGTCTGCGCCGCCGTCGACGCGATCGCCGCAAACGAAGCGAAGAACGCGTTCTGCGCGGTGCGCCCGCCCGGCCATCACGCCGCCGCCAACAGCACCATGGGATTCTGCGTGTTCAACAACGTCGCTGTCGGTATCGAGCACCTGCGCGCGGCACATGGCGCGGAGCGGGTCGCCGCGGTCGATTTCGACGTGCATCACGGCAACGGCACCCAGGCGATCTATCGGGCGGACGCCAATGTCCTGTTCGCGTCGATCCACCAGTCCTTCACGTTCCCGAAGAGCGGCGACGCGGGCGAGACCGGCGTCGGCAACGTGATTAACGTGCCGCTGGTCCGCAAATCCAGCCGCGAGGTGTTCAAAACCGCGTTCGAGGAAAAAATCCTGTCGCGCCTGCGGCAATTCCGGCCCGAATTCCTGTTCATTTCCGCCGGTTTCGACGCCCACGTACGCGATCCGATCGGCGAACAGCGGCTGATGACCGACGATTTTACCTGGATAACCGAGGAACTCGTGCGCGTTGCCGAAGCGAGCTGCGGCGGCCGGATCGTCTCGGTGCTCGAGGGCGGCTACAGCCCGGACGCGGTGGCGGACGCCGGCGCGGCCCACGTGCGCGCCCTGATGGCCGCCTGAGCGCGCCCACCCGGCACCCCGCGCAACATCAGGTAATCAGGCGTTTCCGCGGCGGCCGGCTCCGGTGCCGCTGGCCGCACCCTCCAGCAGCCCGGAAAAGGTCTCGGCCAGCGCGGAAACCCGCCGGGCCGCTTCGTTTACCCGCCCGGGGCCGGCCACGGGGCCGGTATTCAGCGCCGCCAATTCGCTGCACGCGCCTTGCAATTGGATCAGCATCTCTTCGCCGATCGCGGCCTGCTCCCCGGTCAGGTCGAGGTCGCCGATCAAAGATTCGATGGCCCGCAACGTTGCCAGCTGCTCCGGGATAAACCCGGACCGTAGCGCCGTGGAATCGTCCACCGACGCCGGCGCCGCGTCCTCCTCGGTACGCTTTTTGCCGCGTCCGCGGCGTTTGCCCGAATGGGCTTCTTCGCGTTGCATGTCTGGGCTCCCCTATTTCCGGCGGGCTGGTTCGCAACTGAAGAGATAGGTGCCTGGCGAAAAAGAAAAAGGGCTCGGCCGCCTTCGCGCCCGAGCCCGTTTTCCGGAGGCGAAGTCGGCTTACATTTCCTCGATGAAGGTCTCGATTTCCTCGCGCAAGGTGTCGCCCTGCTTGGCCAGTTCGCCCGAGGCCTCCAGCACCTGCGTCGCCGACTGGCCGGTTTCCTGGGCGGCCTCGTTGACGCTGGTGATGTTGGTGGTGACCTCCTGGGTGCCCTTGGCGGCCTCCTGGACGTTGCGGGCGATCTCCTGCGTGGTCGCGGCCTGTTCCTCGACGGCCGAGGCGATGGCGCCGGCGATTTCGCTCACCTCGCCGATCGTCGCGCCGATGCCCTTGATGGCTTCGACCGCGCCGCTGGTCGCCGTCTGCATCGAGTTGATCTGCGCCGCGATCTCCTCGGTCGCCTTGGCCGTCTGGTTGGCCAGACTCTTGACCTCGGAGGCCACGACCGCGAAGCCCTTGCCGGCGTCGCCGGCGCGGGCCGCCTCGATGGTGGCGTTGA
>CBDVDY010000145.1:0-7078 GCA_965372875.1 uncultured Alphaproteobacteria bacterium
GTGGTCGCCGAACTGCGCGCCGCGCTCGACGATGACGCCATCGTTATCGCCGATCCCGGCACGCCGTGCCCCTATATCTCCGCCTACTACGAATTCTCCACCACGGGCCGGAACTTCGTCTCGAACCGGGCGCACGGCGCGCTCGGCTATGGCCTGCCGGCGGTGGTCGGGGCCCACTACGGCCGTCCCGGCGTAAAATGCGTGGCGGTCATGGGTGACGGCGGCTTCGGCTTTGCTGTTGGCGAGTTGGAGACCATCGTGCGGCTGGGCCTGCCGGTGACGCTCGTGGTGTTGTCGAACGCCACTTACGGCTGGATCAAGGCGGGCCAGAAGAGCGCTTACGGCGAACGCTATTTCTCGGTCGATTTCGGACGCACCGATCACGCCGCGATCGCCGAGGCCTATGGCGTCAGGGCGTGGCGGGTCAAGGATCCGGCGGATATGAGGCCGGCCCTTGCGGCCGCGATAGCCGCGGACGGCCCGAGCCTGGTCGACATCGATACCCAGCCGCTGCATGAGGCGCGCGCGCCGGTCAGCGAATGGGTCGCCTGAACCAAGGCGTCGTGCCGAGGCGCACACCAATGGTTGTTCCCGCCCTGCCCGGACACTAGATATCATCTGACGAATCGGCGGGAGCCGTGGTCGAGAATGCACGCCGGGGCGGAAGCGCCCGTAGCGTGGCTCCAGCGGAGTTGCCTTCAACACATGGCGCGCGGTCCCAAATCCAACAAGTTTGTACCGAGCCTCGAGCCCGGCCAGAGCAGGGCGCTTGACGGCGCCCTTCGCTCAACCTGGAATTTGGGCGCAAACTTCATTATCGGCTGGCGGCCGCAGCCCAAGGGAATTCAGCTTCTGTATCTGCCTAGCCACGGACTTCCCGAGGTGGGCAAGAATCATCCGCATCTCCTGGGTCCCGAGCGCCGTGTCGCCTCGGAGCGGCAGATGGACAGTCTGGTCGAAGCCGGCTGCAAATACAGGGATGTCGAATTGCCGTTTGAAATTCCGCTCGGCCCTGCGGTGGAGCGTCAAATCGACGAGATGCTGCGTTACTACACGGTTACCCAATGCGAGTGCCGCGCCGTGTCGCTCTTCGACATTGTGAATTTCTCCATGCATTCGGCGTTCGACCAGATCACGCAACTGAATATGCTTACGCATTACGTGAACACGGCGGCCGCGCGGTGCCAAAAGTTGGATATGCCGATCGACCTGCGCATGTCGACCACCGGCGACGGGTTCTACCTGTGGAATCGCGAAGAAGGGCTCGCCGCCGATCTGGCGTTGTACACGGTCACCATGTTGGCGCTTTTTTACGATAGCGCCGCGCAACGCGTGGCGAGATCGGCGAGCGTGCCGCATTTGCGCTGCTGCCTGCATTTTGGCCGGCACTTCGAGCTATTCCAGCCATTCGGCGGCACCGGAGGGGTCAACGATTTCATCGTCGGCGAGGTCACCATCAGCCTGGCGCGCATGACCTCGACCGCGCTACCCAGGCAGACGCTGATCGGAAGTTATGTCCGGCGAATCGGCGATGCGGATAAGGAGTGGCGCGGCGTGATCGGGGGAGAGAACATCGACACGCCGTCCTTTATTGCTCTGGCGCAGGGCCATCTCGACAAGCTCGTGGGGCTCAAGGCCGCGGGCGGCCAGATCGCCGGCATCAAGGCGTATTTGACGGGACACCGGGTCTCGGACAGCGAATTTTCGATCAAGCGCTATTGTGTCGTCGACAAGCACGGGTTGGAACACCGGTGCTTCAACGCGAAATTCAATGTCGCCACCGAATCCGGAGACATTATTCACGTCGGCCTGTTGGACAGCGAGCTTGATTCCTTCAACGCCCTGCACGAGGAATCGAATGATATCCGCGTGCGGGTGGTTTGAGCGCGCCCGGCACCGCTATTCGAACTTCGCGCCCTCGGTATTGCATTCGGTCAAGTCGGCGCCACTGAAATCGGCGCCGCGAAGATCGGCGTTCTCAAAGCTGGTGGCCTGACGGCGGCCCGACGGCGTGCCGTCCTTGCGCCGGATGTCGATCGGCTGCAACGTCGCTCCCTTGAGATTTGCCTGGGACAGGTTGGCTCCGCGGCACAATGTCCCGATCAGAACGGCGTTTTGCATATTTGCGCCGCGAAGGTCGGCCCCGGTGAGGTCGGTCATCATCAGAGTGGACCCGCCAAGATTGGTGTCGCGCAGCTTGGCTTCGCGCAAAATCATGCCGCTGAGGTTGCGGCCGGACAGGTCGACATAGCATAGATCCGCGTTCGGCAGAGACGCGCGCCGCCCATTCTTGCCGTTGCTGGCGATCCACCGTTCGTGTTCGGCGAACGCGTGACGGGTTTCTCGCGGCAGGTTATTCACGCTCATGACCAGCGTCGCGTTTTCGAGATTGCACAGCGCCGTATCCACGCCGACCAAAGAGGTATTGGTAAGATTGGCGTCGCGGAAATCGGTATTGCCGGCGGTCGCGTTGTTCAGCGACGCGCCGCGCAGATTGGCCGACGCGAAGGTCGTTTCCGAGATCTGCGCGCCCGACAAGTCGGCGCCCGCCAGCTTGGCCCCCGAGAAATTCGCGCTCGTCAGGTTGGCGCCGCTGAGCTTCGCGCCTTCGAGGTTGGCGCCGACAAAACTCGCACTTTGCATATCGGCGCCCGACAAGTGGGCGCGCGCCAGGTTCGCGTTGTCGAACACGCCTTCGCTCAAATCCGAATTGCGGAAATGCTCGAGGGTGTTGCCGTCCGAGCCGATGATGGCCCCACCGCGGAAATCCGCGTCCCTGAGATCGGCGCCGGCGACGTTGGCCTTGCGCATCGAGACGCCTCTGAGGATGGCCTTGACGAGCTTGGCGTCGCGCAAATTGGCGGAGTTCAGGTTCGAGCAGAACAGGTCGGCTTCGGACAAATTCGTGCCAATGAGTTTGGCGTCCTCGAGGGTCGTCCCGACCAGCGCCGCGCGCTCCAACGTGGCGTTGGAGAAATCGAAGTTCGACAGGTCCGACTTGGAAAAATCGGCGCGTTTGCCCCCCGGCAAGTCGGAAAGCCACCGTTCATGACTGAACAGCGTCGCCGTAATGCTCGTCTGGGAATCGTTGTGCGCGGCGTTGTCGGACATTTCGGTGAGGCTTCGCTCAAATTCACAAAGTCCGGCGGCACCGGGCCGTCAGCCGGAATTCGTACCGAACCAGAGATACTTACAGGGAGTGAACGATCAAAGCGTTAACATATTCTGAAACCCACTACCCTTCGTTGACGCAGGCCCATGCACAAGGGCCACGCCAGCTCTAACCTTCGGTATGGGGTGTCCGCTTTGGGCTGGAGCCTCCCGGCTGCCGCCGGCTTCTTCCCGCCGCGCGGGCTTCACGGCATGGGGATGTCCTGAACCTTCTTGGGCACGTGGTAGCCGCGCTGTACCGCCGGCCGATCAGCGATCGCCAAGTACCACCGTTTGACGTTGGGGAAGTCGTTGGGATCGATCGTCTGCCATTCGAAGCGCGAAATCCACGGCCAAGTGGCGATGTCGGCGACGCTGTAGTCGCCGGCGATGTATTCGTGGTTGGCCAAGCGCCTGTCGAGCACGCCGTAAAGACGTTTTCCCTCGTTCAAATAGCGCTCCTCGGCATAGGGCGCCTTGCCTGGATTGTATTTGACGAAATGGTGTACCTGGCCGAGCATCGGGCCGGGTCCGCCCATTTGCCACATCAGCCATTCCACCGTCTTCCAGTACGCCTTCTCCTCGGTGGGCAGCAGTTTTCCGGTCTTTTTCGCCAAGTACAGCAAGATGGCGCCGGATTCCATCATGGTGATGCCAGTGTCGTGGTCGACGATGGCCGGAATGCGATTATTCGGGGCGATCTTGAGAAACTCGGGGTCGAACTGCTCGTTCTTGGTGATATCGATGCTGTGGGCCTTGTACTCCAGGCCCACTTCCTCGAGCATGATGGAGGCTTTGCGGCCGTTGGGAGTGGTCCAGGTATAGAGGTCAATCATTCTTCGGTTGTTCCATTCGCTGTTCGTTGACGGACGCCGGGGTCCGAATTCTGGGCCGATCTTATGCCGCTGGCGGCGGCGGCGCAAATGTCCGTCCCTTCCAACCGCCGCCCGTGCCGCGCCAATGGCTTAGCGCCGAGTCGACGGTCATCGCGGTATACAGGATCGCGGCCAGCGGCAGGGCCAGGAACTGCCAGTCGAACGCGCCACCGCGCCCGGCATACAGGCGATAGGTCGGCCAGTAGGCGATCCACATCGATGTCAGCGCCATGCCGGCGAAAACCGCGCTCTCCGCCTCGCCATACGCCACACCGGCGAGCAGCAGCGCCGGCGGTGCCAGATAGACCAATACCATGCCGGCGACGGCGCCCAGGAGACGAGCCGGCGAATGCCGAAGCTGGGTAAAGGCGGTCCGCGAAACCATGCGCCAGACGCCCGCCAACCCGTCGTAGGGGCGCAGGCTGCGGCTTCGCTCGGCAAGGCCAAGCCAGATGGGGCCGCGCGGCTTGATCTTCGCCGCCAGCGCGCAATCGTCGATCAGCGCGTCGCGGATGGACGCGATGCCGCCGGCGCGTTCCAGCGCCCTGGTCCGCACCAGCATCGAGCCGCCCGCGGCGCCGGCCACCCGGCTCTTCGGATCGTTCACCGCCCGGAATGGATAGAGCTTCTGAAAGAAGAACACGAAGGCCGGGATCAGGAGCTTTTCGATCCAGCCGACGCAGTGGAGACGCACCATCAGCGAGACAAGGTCGAGGCGATCGGCCTGGGCCTTGGCGACCAAGGCGCGAAGCTCGCCCGGATCGTGCTCGATATCGGCATCGGTAAGCCAGATGAACTGGGCCTTGGGCGCAATCGTTCTCGCCGCGTTTACGCCTTCCGAGACCGCCCACATTTTCCCGGTCCAGCCCGGCTCGGGTGGCCGCGCCTCGACCACCAGGAGCCGTTCGCCGCCGCCCACGGATACGGCCGCCGCGCGGGCGGCGCCGGCGGTGCCGTCGCGGCTGCCATCGTCCACCAGCAGCACCGAAAACGCGACGGGATAGTCCTGGCACAACAGACTCGCCGTCGCGGGACGGACGAAATCGGCCTCGTCGCGCGCCGGCACCACGGCCACCAGTTCGGGCCAGGATTCGGGCTCGGGAAGGGCGTCACCAAGCCGCTCGCCGGCGCGCCAAAAGAAGCGCCTCGCCAAAAGCAGATAGGCCCAGGCGGCGAGCGGCAGGGCGGCCAGGATGGCGAGCGCATCCGCCATGGATTTAGACCCGGTAGCGGTAGTCCTTGCCGGGCTCGCGCTCGATGTCGGGCGGGTAGCTCTTACGCTTGTCGGCGTAGTACTGGACACGGTGGTCGCCGGCCGAAGCGCGGTTGTAGGTGACGTAAAGCACTCGGCGCGGCTTATCGCTTCGGTTCGGGGCCGAGCCGTGCGGCGCGAAACAGTCGAAGAACACCACGTCGCCCGGCTTGGTCGGGCACGGCGTGAAGACCATCTCGGCGATCTGTTCGTCGTTGAGCGGCGTCCATTCGTCGCCGACGAGGCCGCGCCCGTGATGCCCCGCGGCCACTTCGAGACAACCGTTCTCGTCGGTCGCCTCGTCGACGCTGACCAGCGCGGTGATGAAAAAATCGGCGTACACGCCCCAGCCCGCCTGCTGATCCTGGTGCGGCTCGAAGCCACCGCCGCCCGGCAGTTTGAAATTGATCTTTTCCTTGAACACCACCGCCGGCTCGCCCAGGAGTTGACCGACGCTGCCCTGTAGGCGGTCGCCGACGAAGAGCCGCGAGAACCCGTCGTGATAGGGCTCGAAGTTCTCCAGCCGGTTGAGGATGCGTTGGCCGGAGACGAGCGCGCTTTCCTCGAAATACTTCATGTATTCGCCGGGCGCTTCCGGCCGTCCGTGCATTTCGCTGGTCCAGGCCGCGATCTCGCGCATCTCGGCCTCGTCGAACATGCCGCGCACGACAAGGCATCCGTCGCGTTCGAAATCCGCGATCTGTTCGCGGCTCAGGACTCCCGTCTGCGCCATGTCGACCTTCCTCCCGCAGTCTTTTAGTTCTTAATCCGATTTCGGCCGCCGGGAAAGCGCCGACAACCGCCTGCGATAATAAATCCCGCTAGCGCCCCAGCCAATAGCGTCCGACGCCCAACAGCGCATATAACAGCGATCCGGGTTTTGACAACGCCACCCTCCCGGCCACCGGGTCGCGCGCCCGCAGCATCGTGGTCAGCTTCTCCGCCAGCCGCATGATTGCCGCCGATTCCATGGCCAGGCGGCGGCTCGTCAAATGCGGGGGAAGGCGTCGCGCCGTGGCCATCAACTCCTCCACGCCGTCGAGGCACTGGTCGATGACGCGCCTCAGCCCCGGGCTGGCGGCTGGCGCCTCGAGGTCCGCGACCGTCACGCCCGCCGCCGTCATCCAATCGCCCGGCAGGTAGACGCGGTCGAGACTGCGGTAATCGTCCTTGCAGTCCTGCAGATGGTTGATCACCTGCAGCAGGTTGCAGAGCGCGTCGGAAGCCCCGTAGCCGTCCCGCGATTCGCCGTGCAGATCGAGGAGATACCGCCCCACCGGCGAAGCCGAGTAGCGGCAATAATCCATCAAATCGTCCCAGTCGTCGTAGCGCGACTTGCAGGCGTCGCGCTTGAAGGCCACGATCAGGTCGCGGCAATGGTCGATGGGAACGCCGGTCAAAGCACAGCTCTCGCGGATGTTCCTTGCTTTCGCATAGGCTGGATCGTCGGATTCGCCGAGCAGCGCCCGGTCGAAACCGTCGAGCCGCGCCACCTTGTCCTCGGGCGCCAGGCCTGGGTTGTCGGCGATGTCGTCGATGGCGCGGGCGAAGGCGTAGAATGTTGCGACGTGCGGCCTGAGCCGCGCCGGCAGCAGAAACGAGCCGACGGGAAAATTCTCGTCCCCCGCCCCCTTGCCCGACGGGGTCTCGGCGGTCGCCGCTTTTGCGGTCATGAGTGCGCGCGTCTGGTCATGTCGGCCGCAGTCTAATGCCATAAAGCGGATGATGACAGCCGGCCGGCGCGCGCGCTATGAAGGGCGGCCCTTGGTTTCCCAGATGTTTTGCCGTGCACGATTGCCAC
>CBDVDY010000146.1:0-7054 GCA_965372875.1 uncultured Alphaproteobacteria bacterium
GCTCGGTCAGGTTCATGGTGCCGGTCCACTCGCCCGAGACCAGCTTGGGCAGGTAAAGCGCCTTCATTTCCTCGGTGCCGTGGGCCGAGATCGCCTCGACCGTGCCGATGGTCAGCATCGGGCAGAGCGAGAAGGCGGTGTTGGCGGTGTCCCAAATTTCGCTGACGGCGGTGGCCACCAGCCACGGCAGGCCCTGGCCGCCATGATCCGGGTTGAAGGGAATACCGTTCCAGCCGCCGTCGACGAATTGGCGGTAGGCGTCCTTGAAGCCGTCGGGCGTGCGCACGACGCCGTCCTCCAGCACCGAGCCCTGCTGGTCGCCGACCCGATTGAGGGGTGCGATCACCTCGGAGGCGAGCTTGCCGGCCTCTTCCAGCACCGCGTCGACGAGATCGGGCGTGGCCTCCTCAAAGCCCGGCAGCGCGGCGATTTCGTCGAGGCCCGCGACCTCCTTCAATACGAACCGCATATCGTCGATCCGAGGATTGTATTCGCCCATGCCTATCGCCTCGTTCGTCTCGTCCCGATCATCGTATCCGCCGCTAAACAGGTATGCCGAATCACTCCTGGTGACAAGGTCGTGAAGGCGAATGCGGCGATTCGCGGCCCGCCAAAGGGCTCACGGCAGAAAGCGCTTGATCAGCGCCGCGACCGCGTTCCGGTCGCGGGAGGTGATGGCGCCGATTCGGCGGGCGATCTGGGCGTCGCTCAGGGTCGTCAGTCGCGTCGTCCGGATCACGCATTCCTCGGGAAGACCCGCCGCGCGGTGATCGGTGACGGTGACATCGTCGCGGCGCACGCCGGCACGGGCGGTGGTGATCATGGCCGCCCAGCAAACGTCGTGGGTCTGGTGAAGCGCGTCGCTCGAGACGATCAGGGCGGGGCGGCGTTTGGCCGTATCGCCCTCGATGAAGGGATACTCGACGGCGACCACGTCCCAACGCTTATAGATCACGGAAGGCGTCGTCCGCTTCCGGGGTATTCCAGTCCGAGAAGCTCCCGGTGGCGAGTTTTAGGAACCCGGCGTCGAGCTTGCCGGCGCGCTTCAGCGTCACCGTATCGTCGTCAATCGTGAACAGCACCGCGTCGCCGGGCGAAATTCCCAAAGTTTCCCGTACCTTGGCCGGAATCGTCGCCTGCCCCTTGCTGGTGACCTTGCTAATTAGCCGCATGATTCCCATGGGGTAATACTCCCTTACGTCATTACCGCTATAATGTATGGTATCGGCGCCAATCGTTCAACCGTGAAAGCGGGGCGCGGCTCTTGCAGGGGTACAGGCGCCCTACAACACCTTGCCCGGGTTCATGATGCCCTTTGGGTCGAGGGTGGATTTGAGCGCGCGCATGAGCGAAAGCTCGGTCTCCGAGCGATAGCGGCGCAGCTCGCCGCGCTTCAACTGGCCGATGCCGTGCTCGGCGCTGATGCTGCCGCCCATTCGCTCGACGATGGCGTGGACCACCCGGTTCATGCGCTCCCATTCGGCCATGAATGCCTCGGTATCGGCGCCCTTGGGCTCGGTCAGATTGTAGTGCATGTTGCCGTCGCCGACATGGCCGAAGGCCACCGGCCGGACGCCTGGCATGGAAGCGATGCAGGCGGCGTCCGCCTCGGCGATAAAATCGGCGACGCGCGAGACCGGCACCGAGATGTCGTGCTTGATCGACCCGCCCTCGTGCTTCTGGGCCAGCGGTATGGCCTCGCGCAGGCCCCAGATTTCGTCGCGCTGCGCCCCGCTCTCGGCGATCACGGCGTCCGCCACCAGACCGTCCTCGAGCGCAGTGGCCAGCACCGCCTCCAGCCCGTCCCTGAGGGCGGCGCCCGCCAGAGTCGAGGACACCTCCAGCAGCACGTACCAGTCGTGCCGGCCGCGCAGCGGATCGACGGTTTCGGGAACGTGCGCCAGCGCCATGTCGAAACCGATCCGCGGCATCAGCTCGATGGCGGTGACCTGGTCGCCCAGGGCGGCGCGCAGGCGGGCCAGGATTTCGGTGGCGGCGGCGGGCTCCGGGATCGCGGCGAGCGCGGTCTCGATCCGCCGCGGCTTGGGAAACAGCCGCAGCACCGCGGCGGTGATGATGCCGAGCGTGCCTTCGGCGCCGATGAAGAGCTGTTTCAGATCGTAGCCCGTATTGTCCTTGCGCAGGCCGCGCAAGCCGTCCCAGACACGGCCGTCCGCCAGCACCACTTCGAGCCCGAGCACCAGCGCGCGGGCGTTGCCGTAGCGCAGGACGCCGGTGCCGCCGGCGTTGGTCGACAGATTGCCGCCGATCTGGCAACTGCCCTCGGCGCCCAGGGAAAGCGGAAACAATCGGTCGGCGTTGGCGGCCGCGTTCTGCACGTCGGCCAGCACGCAGCCGGCCTCGACGGTGATGGTGTCGTTCAGGGGATCGATGGCGCGCACATTATTCATGCGGCCCATGTTGACGAGGATCTCGCCGCCGTGCGCATGCGGCACGCCCGCGCCCACCAGCCCGGTATTGCCGCCCTGGGGCACGATGGCGACGCCGTGCCCGGCGCAGATCGTGACTATCGCGGCGACCTCTTTCGTGCTTGCCGGGCGCACCAGCAGCGCCGCGCGCCCCTGATAGAGCCCACGCATGTCGAGGAGGTGCGGCGCCATGATGTCCGGGTCGTCGGTCCAGCCCTTGGGCCCGACCGCCGCCTTGATGGCGTCGAGCGCGGCTTTTGTCGCGGGTTTCGGCATGGCGCCCTGATCGTGCGATGAAAACTCGTTCATATCCAATATTTTACGTATTGCGCCCGGCCCGGCAAGGGGACCACCGGCGGCGGCCGGAAACGGCGCTCAATCCTGGCTCGCTGCGGCGCGGCGGAGGCGGTCGTTGATGGCGAGCCCGAGCCCCTGCTCGGGGACCGGCATCACCGCGATGGCGGCCACGCCCGGCCGGTCGAGCGCCCGCAGCATGGCGAAGAAGTTCGCCGCCGCCTCGGTGAGATCGCCCGTGACGCTGAGGTTCCGCACGGCGCCATCTTCCGGCGGCGCGTCGGCCCCGAAGGCGAGCAGCGCTTCGCCCGCCCGCGCTTCGCCGGCGTTCAACCGCAGCGTCGCGCGCGGCGCGTAGTGACGCAAGCTCATGCCGGGAGATTTCGGCGCGGCCGAATCCTCGTCCCGGGCCGTTGCCAGGGCGCCGATGACGGCCTCGATTTCCTCAGCCGCGAGCCCGCCCGGGCGCAGCAGCGCCGCCGCCCCGCTGCCGAGGTCGATGACGGTCGATTCCAGTCCCACCGGACACGGCCCCCCGTCGAGGATCATATCGACCCGTCCGTCCAGCGAGTCCGCGACGTGGCCGGCCGTGGTCGGGCTCGGCTCGCCGGAGCGGTTGGCGCTGGGCGCGGCGATGGGGCGCCCGGCGGCGGCCATGAGCCCGGCTGCTACAATGTGGTCGGGCACGCGCAGCGCCAGCGTTTCGAGCCCGGCGCTGACCAGCAGCGAAATCCGGCTGTCGGGCCGGCGCGGCAGCACCAGCGACAGGGGTCCCGGCCAGAACGCATCGGCCAGGGCCCGCGCGCGATCGTCGAAAACGGCCTCGCGCTCGGCCGCCGCGCGGTCGCGGACGTGGACGATCAGCGGGTTGAATTCGGGCCGCTCCTTGGCCGCGAAAATACGCGCCACCGCCGCGTCGCTGGTGGCGTCGGCGCCGAGACCGTAGACCGTCTCGGTCGGAAAGGCGACCAGCCCGCCCGCGCGGATGCGGGCGCCGGCGGCGGCGAGCGACTCGTCGACCGGGGTCAGGACTTGCGGCGCGTTCGGTATTTCGGGCTGCGGCATGGGTTCAACGAATCCGTCTCGCGGCAAGGGCCGCCGATCCCATCCTTCGGCGGACATCGGCACGGAAAAAGCCGCCACGCGAGGTGGCGGCTTTCCCATATCTTTACGTCACTCGAAACCATCCGCGGTAATGATCTCGGCGACAGTCACCGCACGGGAGTGCGGCGGCTAATCGGTGACCGGACATGCCCGCCACCGCAAACGACAGTAAAATATCGGTCACTGTCGATAAAAATGTGCGCTTCATTTCGGCCGGCGTCAAGCGTCGCGTCCACGCGCTAAAAAATGCGGGTTTTCGAATCCGGGCTTGCCGTAGACGAGATCGGCGCCGTCCAGGGTGCGCACGCTGCCGCCCGCGGCGGCCAGCACGGCGTGCCCGGCCGCGGTGTCCCACTCCATGGTGCGTCCCAGGCGCGGATAGAGATCGGCAATTCCGGTAGCGATCCGGCAGAACTTGAGCGAGCTGCCGGCGATCATCCGCTGTTTGATTTTCATGTCGGCGAACAGCGCGGCGATCGCGTCCATGTCGGCGTGCGAGCGGCTGATCATCGCCACCAGCCCGTCCTCGGGCGGCGTTCGCGCGGCGATATGCCGCACGTCGCCCGAAGCCGCGTGGTGGACCACATGGCCCGGACCGGCGGCGGCGAAAAGTTCGCCCATCGCCGGAATGCCGACCACGCCGAGGACCGGCTTTCCCGCGACCACCAAAGCGATATTGACGGTGAATTCGTCGCGCCCGGCGATGAACTCCTTGGTGCCGTCCAGGGGATCGACCAGCCAGAAGCGGCCGCCGGAAATATCGGGAGCACGCTCCAGCGCCGGCGATTCCTCCGACACCACCGGAATGTCGGGCGTAAGCCCGGCGAGGGCCGGGACGATCACATCGTTGGCGGCGTGGTCCGCCGCCGTCACCGGCGAGTCGTCCGCCTTGCGCTCGACCGCGACGTCGCTCCCATAGAAGGGCATGATCGCCGCACCCGCGCGGCGCGCGATCTCGATCACCTCGTCGATGATGCCGTCGAGGGAAATCGAATCGCTCACGCCGAAAATTCCTTCATGGACGCGCCGGCATCCGGGCGGTCAGGCCGAAAGCGCGCCAGCATTCCGCCGTCAGGCGGAAAGCGCGTCGGCATTATCGACAACGATGGCGAAGCGGTCGGCGAGCGCGGCCAGGGTTGCCCGGTGCAGCGCGTCGGCCGTAATCACCCCGCCCTTGCCGTCGGGCAGGTCGCGGGTGGCCACGGCGCCATCGACCAATGTGCAGCGGTAGCCCAGATCGAGCGCCGCGCGCACGGTCGAGCTGACGCACATATGGCTCATGAAACCGGCGACGATGAGTTCCTTGGCGCCCAATTCCTGGAGCAAATCGTGCAGCTCGGTGTCGGCGAAGGCGTTCGGCTTGTCCTTGACCACCTGGCGCTCGCCGGGCTCGGCCGCGACCTCGGGGGCGATCGACGAGAATTCGTTCTCGGGATCGAACACGCCGCCCCCCGGCGCGCCGTGATGGACGACGTGGACGATCCGCCCACCCGCCTCGCGGGCCTTGGCCAACAGGCGGCCGCCCTCCGCCAGCGCCGGCTTCACGCCCGGCAGCGGCAGCTTGCCGTCGACGTATTCGCGCTGGCAGTCGATCATGATAACGGCGGAATCGGAAAATCGGCTGGGCGCGAGCGGCGCGCCGGCCATCTCGAGCAGGGTCTTGGGCTGTGACATGACGGTCCTGTCGTCCTTCCTGTTCGATGACGGATCCGGCGGCCGGAGCGACCGTTTGGCGTTGGACGCCGTTATACAGGGGATCGGCTGGCGCGCCTAGCCAGCGGCGATGGACTGTACGGAAAGCGAGACCGACCGCGTGGTGAATCGCTCCACGCGCATGCCGGCGGACCAGTAGTCCCGGGCCAGGCCGGCCTTGAGCTTGAGGTGGGCGAGGAATTCCCGTGGGCTGGCCAGCGCCTCCCACACGTCCGGCAGGAACACGGCGCGCTGGCGGCCTTCGCCTAAAATCAGGCCGTCGATCCCGGGGCGAAGCCGGGCCAGCAATTCCGCTTCGGATTTCACGGCGATGGAGCGCGGCTTGCTGAGCAGGGAAATGGCGATGTCGAGCGCGCCAAGCTCCTTCCTGGCGATCGGGGCAAAGCGGGTGTCGCGGAACGCGGCGGCAAAGGCGTTCACCGCGACGTCCTTGACCAGCGGCTGGTCGGCGAGGCAGGTGCCGACGCAACCGCGCAGATTGCCCGACTTGGTGATGGTGACGAAGGTCGCGCGCGCCGCCAACAGGTCGGTGGGGTACTCGGCTTCGTTGACCGGCGGCGGCCGTTTGCGGCCGATTCCGTGCTCGACCGACGCCACGGCGACGGACAGAAGCGTGGCGCCGTGGCGGGCCAAAAGCGCCGCGTCCGGGTCGTTTCGCTTGGCCTCAGGCGAAGGCATAGGCGCCGTATCCCACCACCTCGGCACGGGGGCCCGCGGTGTCGCCCGAGTTGCGCAGATCGAGAGTACGCGCGGCCAGCCCGCGCCGGCGGGCCACCGTCAGCAACCCGCCCACCGGCACCGAGCCGCAGGCGTGGTCGGAACCGATATCCTCGGGCCGCAGGGATTCGATTGCCCGCGAGGTCGCCGAATCGAGGCGCTGGGCGGTCTGGTAATCGTGATAGTGGCTGAGGTCGGAGCTGATCACGATCAGCGTTTCATCGCCGCCCCACAGCGTATCCAGAACCTCGGCCACCTGCGCCGCCGAAGCGCCGCCGACGACCAGCGGCAGCAGCGTGAAATCATCCAGCACCGCCTGCAGGAACGGCAGGTGCACCTCGATACTGTGCTCCCGTCCGTGCGCGTCTCCGATCACGCTGACCTGCGGCAGATCGGCGATTTGCGCCACCGCGTCACGGTCGACCAAAACCTCGCCCAGCGGCGTCGCGAAACGGTCGGCGGAAGGCAACGCCAGCCCCATGAAGGGGGTGCGGTGGGCCGGGCCGATCAGCACCACCCGGCGAATCCGCGATTTGGCCGGGCGCAACAGCGCATAGGCGCTGGCCGCCACGGGGCCGGAATAGATATAGCCGGCGTGGGGCGCGATAATCGCCTTGGGGGCCGGGCCGTCCGTGGCGGCCGCGGCGAGATAATCGCCGACGGCTTCCTCGAGCTCGCCCGGGTCCGAGGGATAGAACATGCCGGCAACCGCCGGCTGGCGGACCATTCCCATGGTGGAGTTCCTCGAATGTCCCTTTTAGGTAGCGTCGGCGGCGCCTATGTTCAAACTGATAATG
>CBDVDY010000147.1:0-7052 GCA_965372875.1 uncultured Alphaproteobacteria bacterium
TGCAATCGTGCGATATCATATAATCGATTAACGGCGGATTGCCATCGCCGCCGAATGCCGTCAGCCGAATTGCAGGGGTCCGTAGAGCCAGACCAGCCAGGTCGCGGCCGCCAGATAGGCGCCAAACGGCGCCTTGTCGGTCCAGGAGGCCGCCGGGCCCGCCAGCGAGGAGGCGAGCACGCCGGCCAGGGCCAGCGCGCCGGCGATGAAGACGATGCTCGGCAGCCCCGTCCAGGAAACCCAAGCGCCCGCCGCCGCCAGCAGCTTGGCGTCGCCGAGGCCAAGCCCCTCGCGCCCGCGCAACCGCCTGTAGGCCGCGCCGATAACATAAAACACCGCGAACCCGGCGGCGGCGCCAATGGCGTGCTCGGCGAGCGCGGCCGGGTCCAGCGCGTAAGTCGCGGCCAGGCCCACCGGCACCAGCGGCAGGGTGAGCGCGTCGGGCAGCAGCAGATGGCGCGCGTCGATCAGCGCCAGCGCCAGCAGCGTCCAGCCGAACAGGCAGCCGGCCCAGAGGATCCAGTCTTCGCCGCCGAGCACCATCGCGGCCCAGGCGGCGACAGCGAGCGCCGCCAGTTCGATTGCCGGATGGAACATGCCGAGCCCCGCCCCGCAATGGCGGCAGCGGCCGCGGCTCACGGCCCAGCTCAGCAGCGGCAGCAAATCGCGGAATCCCAGCGGGTGGCCGCAATGGGAACAGGCGGAACGGCCGAACAGCACGCCTTGGCCCGCCGGCAGGCGCTCGATCAGCAGGCCCAGGAAGCTGCCGACGAAGGGCGCGGCCAGCAGCGGAACCAGCCAGCCGAAGGTCGCAAACGCATCCATGGTGCCGGCTCCTCTCCCCGCCCCGCCGCGGCGTGTTCGGCGTCGCCGCGCGATCCGGAACACTATCCCGTCGCCAACCCTGGGGTTCAACCGCGAAACGTAGCCAACCCGTTCAAATCGTCGCGTTCGAAAAGTGTCTCGAGGTATTGCCGCAGGTCGTTGGCGCGCGCTTCGGACCAACCGCCGTCTGCCGCGTTCTGGAAGAATTTCGCGGCCAATTCCCGATCCGACAAGGGCTGGCGCCGTCCGCCGCGAAGATGCGGCTGGACCGCATGATGTTCGGCTCCATCGTGCAACGTCACGCGCATCGCTCCGCTGTAGTTTTCCGGGTATTCGTCGGCGGGATCGACGGTGTGGGAAACCTTTGCCGCCAGCGCAAGAACGCTTTCATCCTTGATGCGTTCCGCGTCGAACTGCCTCGGTCCCGCCGCTCTGTCGTGGAAGGCGACGGCGACGCAATAGGGCACGCTGAACTTCGCCGAGTACGGCGTCGTCGGGCGAACCTTCTCCTCTCTTGGCTGCCAAAGCCGATGCACGGTTGCTTCACCGACATTGCAGTTGATTTCGCCGATCTCCGCCGGCTCGATGCCTTGCTCGGCCAATCGGATGGCGGCGTCGACGAAGGGCTGGCAAATCGTGCCGCAAGCGAATGGTTTGTAGGCGATATTTTTCATCCGCCAGTCCGTGCCCAGATCTTCGGTCAGGAGTCCGGCCTCCGGCACGATGCCGGGCGAACCGAAGGCGAAAAAGAAACCGTGCGTGCCTTCGAACACCGTGCGGGGCCCGACAAATCCTTCCGCGGCGAGACGCGCGGCCCGGTATCCGGACTGAGCCGCCCAGCCGGGGTGCAGCCGTTTGGTCCAGGCCCCTTCCGCCAAATACTCGATGATGCCGGAGGACATGCTGCCGGCAATGCCAAGCGCATTGGCGACCTGCCGGGCGGTCAGGTCCAACGCCGCCGCGACACCGGCGGCGGCGCCGAACGTACCGATTACCGCGGTGGGGTGAAACCCGGCCCGGTGGTTCGCGGTCGGGGCGACCAGGGCGATGCGGCAGATCACTTCCGCGGCAACCGCGATCCCCGCCAGCGCGTCGGCGCCGGAACGCTGGTGGGCTTCGCAGGCGGCCAGTACCGCCGGTACCGCGACCGCGCCGGGATGGACCGGCGTCCCTTCGAAGGTATCGTCGAAATCCTCTCCGTGCGCGGCCGTGCCGTTGATCAGCGCCGCCGCCGCCGCGTCGAATCCCGGCGCCTGTCCGAACGCCGTACATTCGCCCCGTCCATCCGACGCCCGCACCACCGCCTTTACGTAGTCCGTTTGCCGGGCCGCGAGGCACAGACCGGCCACGTCCAGCAGCGACCGGCCCGCCACCAGGCGAATCTCATCCGGCGGTCCGGCGGCGCGAACCCGGACGATCCAGTCCGCCAATTGTTCCGCGAGCGCCGGGCTCGACCCGCGCTGAGCCGGCTGTCCGGTCACGGCAGATAACCGCCGCCATTCACATGGATTGTCTGACCCGTGATGTAGGCCGCTTCCGGAAGGCAAAGAAAGCGGACCATGGCGGCGACCTCTTCGGGTCTGCCCTTGCGTCCGACCAGATTGCTTTGACCGCCCGGCCGGGAGACGGCTTCGCCGGCGGAGTCGCCGTGCACCGTGTCGATATGTCCCGGCACCACGAGGTTCGCGGTGATGCCTTGCCCGCCGAACTCGACGGCAATCGCCTTGATCAGCCCGACCAGGCCGGCCTTCGAGGCAATGACATGGGCGCGCCCGGCGGCGCCGGCGTGGCCCGACCTGCCGCCTATGGAAACAATACGCCCGCCGCCGTTTTCGCTCATCGGACCGACACACGAACGCGCCAGCAGGAACGTGGCCTCCAAATTGACGGCCATGACCGCTCGCCACTGCTCGAGCGTGAGCTCGGCAAGCGGGCTGGTGGTCCGAATGGCGGCGTTGTTGACCACGATATCGATGCGTCCAAACGCGTCGAGCACGGCCCCGGTCATCGCCGTGACATCGGCTTCGTTCGAGACGTCGCCCCGTATGCCGATGGCTTTTCCGCCGCCGGCCTCGATCGCCGCCACCACCTCGTTCATGCCGTCGACGTCGCGATTGGCGTTGACACCTATGTCCGCGCCGGCATCGGCCAGCGCCAGGCATATCGCCCGGCCGACGTTGCGGGCGCCGCCGGTGACGATTGCCGCGCGGCCGGCCAGCGGTTTGGTTTCGGTCATGGGCTGTTATCCCCGAAAAATGCTGGTTTAAAAACCTTCCGCACCGCGGGCCGGCTATTTTACCAACCCGAGGTCCTTGAGCGCCGCCGCCGCCGCCGCGTATTCGGCCTTGATGTGAGCGGTCCATTCCGTATGTCCGGCGACGCTCTCGTCGACCGTGAGACCGGCCCCTTCGAGATACTTGGCAAAGGCCTTTTGTTTCATCCCCGCGACCAACGCCTTCGAGAGCGCGGCGATCCGGCCAGGAGGGGTGCCCTTGAGCACGGCGTAGCCGCGCGTTGTCGAAACCTTGACCTTGTAGCCGAGTGCAAAGGAAGTGGGGATGTCGGGGTATTCCTCGAGCGCCTTGTCCGAGAGCACCGCCAAGGGCCGCATGGTGCCATCCCGGATTCGGGTCGTGGCTTCACTGATGTTTGGCAATGCGGCATCGACCGCCCCCGACATCAGGGCCAGCACCATTTGCGCGCCGCTGCCGAACGGCACCGCCTTGTACTTCATGCCCGCTTCCCCGGCCAGGCGCGCGAGCCCGATATGCTCGGTGCCGCCGATTTGCGAGACGCCCCAGTTGAGCGGCTTCTTTTTCGACGCCGCGATCAGCTCGGCGAGCGAACCGTAGGGGCTCCTGGCCGAGACCGCGACCAGGGTGGGATCGTCCATGGCGCGGGCCACGCCGACCAAATCGTCGATCTTCAGGACCGACTTGCCGCGCGCGATCGTATAGAGGTGCGATTGGGTGAGCGCCATCAGGGTATATCCGTCACGCGGCTTGCCGTTGACGTAGGCGTGCGCCTTGGCGCCGGATCCCCCGCGTTTGGCGATAACGTTCATATCCACGCCGAGAGTCTGTTTCGCCCCGATTATCATCATGCGCGCGGTGGTATCCGTGCCGCCGCCATACTTGGAATGGATGACGACTTCGATAGGCCTGTTCGGAAAAGTCTCGGCGGCGGCGGGGAAGGCCAGGGGGAGGGCGAGGGCGAGCCCAAGGGCGCCCAGGCACAAAGCGGAGGCCACTCTGGCAAATACGTTCGCTCCCATGATGGCCGCACCTTTTGAGTATTATTTTCGTCTTTGTTTGTTTGCGCGCCGAAAATCATCGCGGCGTGGCAAGTCGGTCCATCAAGGGTTCGCCGTCGATGCCGATATGAGTATCGATGAGTTTGGTCTCGATATTCGAAAAGTAACGGTCGAGAACGGTCTCCCGCTCATGTTTCAGCGGGGTCGGGCAATAGCAGGTTTCCGTCCACCGGACGGAGCCATCCTCGACGATCCGCGCCCTTTCCATGGACGAGACAATTTCCGACCCATCGGGCGTTTGCCGCCCTATCGTGCCGTCCGTCAGCTTTCGATAGAACTCCCCGGACTTTTCGGCGACGAGCGTTGCTCTAACGGAGTAGATCATTTCGCCTCTCTTCGCGGTAGGTGAATGCTGGGGCTGGTCATCCCAAGGTTATCACGAACGGCGCCCCATCGGCACGCCCCGCCGCCGCGCATTTTGCGCCGCCGCCCGATCCGGGACTATATCCCGTTTGGCCGCCGCCGGAAAATCCCGACGCCGCCAGGGGCACAGCCGTCACGAACACGTGACCATTCGTGATTTCGGCGTAAACGCCATCTCCTTTACATAAATGGGGACAAATTACGGCCAACAACAACGCCGCGAAATTCGCGGCCAATACTGCAATCTTCCGCAAGTAATACTTGCGGAATACAACGAATGATTGCGGGGCCTCAGAGGAGGGGATGTCATGCGAATACCGATTAATGTTGCGCGCCGTGCCGGCGCCGCCGCCGCGACCGCGGCGTTGATGCTGGCCGCCGCCGCGCCGCAGGCGCCGGCCGGGGCCCAAACCTTGTTCCAGGACGTGACCGCGGCCGCCGGCGTCGAAGGGTTCGTGCCGACGGTCAACAGCGACGCCTCGCCGGCGGTGTTCCCGGCGTTCTTCAAGACGGTTGGCGAAGCGTTCGGATTTCCCGGCTTCTGCGGCGCGGACGGCACGGGAGGCGATCCGACCGCGTTGGAGCCGACCTGCGAATTCGGCCAGTCGGCCTATATCGGCGGGGTCTTGATCGCCGATTTCAACAATGACGGCCGCAACGACATCTTCGCCACCAACGCGGATGGCGGGGCGCATGCGCTCTTCATCAACCAGGGCAACGACGGCAACGGCACCGCCACCTTCGCGGACATGGCCGCGGCCGCGGGCGCGGACTTCCCCGCCGATCAGGGTTCGGCCGCGGTCGCCGGCGACATCAACAACGACGGCTGGGTCGATCTCTACATCTCCAACATCGGCTTCGACAACGTGACCGAATTCGCCCGGACCAGTTTTGTGTTCGCGTTCCTCGGCAATCTCACCGAAGCCGAGCTGGCCATCGGCAACACCGGCAACCAGGGTCTGAACCGCCTGCTCATCAACAAGGGCTCGATTGGCGGCGTGTGGCAGGGCTTCCAGGAGGTCGCCAACGCGGCGGGAGCGGCGGGCGTGGCCAGCACCCGCTCATCCTCTCCGTCGATGGTCGATTTCGACAATGACGGCGATCTCGATATTTTCGTCGCCGCCCACACCAACATATTCCTGATTCCGACGCCGACGAACTTTCCCATCTTCAACCCGGTATCCGGCGCCGGCGCGCTCAGCCGGCGGGTCACGGATGTCGCCTGTTTCGGCGACGAGGAAGCAATACCGGGCAACATTCTTGGCGACGGCGTGGATCAGAACGGCAACTGCGTGCCTTCGGGCGGCAGCCTGCTGTTCAAGAACATGCTGAAGGAGAACGGCTCGCTGGCGTTTACCGACGTGACACACCTGCTGCGCGACGCGGTCGACACAGCCACCGGCGTGGCGAACGTAGGCGGCGACGGCCGGCCCTACATCGATTCCTTCATGGCCTTCGACGGGGTCTGGTTCGATTACGACAACAACGGTTATGCCGATCTGGTTATTGCCAACGACGCCGATTTCGTCGGCGTGTTCCGGAATGTCGACGGCAATTCGTTCGAGATGGTCAGCCGCACCGCGCTGATCGATCCAGACAAGGATACCGGGCCCTTCGGCGACGTGGGCGCCGTGGGCGCGTGGATGGCCATCTCGCACGGCGACGTCAACGGCGACGGGCTGATCGACTTCTTCGCCACCAACGCCGGCGCCGGCGGGCTTGGCGGCACCGCGTTCACCCAGCCGCTGCACGCCCTCTACATCAATCTGGGCGACGGCCGGTTCGTCGACGCCGCGGCCGAGATCGATTCCAAGAGCGGGGCCGGTTTCCCCGTGGGCGTGTTCGGCACTTCCCCGGACGCCAGCCTCGGGCATCCGGCCATGGATGACAGCGACGACGGCGTGGACAACGCCGAGACCGGCGCGGGGCATTTTGCCTTCGGCGGCCAGTTGTTCGACATGGACAACGACGGCGATCTCGACATCTTCAACATCGGAAATCTGTTCGGCTCGGGCGTCGGCACCCGCCAGGCCGCAGCCAACGGCGGCTCGCTCGACCCGACCTTGAGCCGCAGCTTCCGCGTGACCAACCGGGGAACCCTGTACGAGAACGAGGGCACGACGACGCATATGAACGTCGGCGGCCAGATGATCGAGGTTCCGGACATGGTGCACCTGACCGAGACGGAGGCCGGTCGGGCGCATGCCGGCCTCGACAATCCCTTCGATGGGCGGGGCCTGGCCACGGGCGATCTCAATGGCGATGGATATGTCGAAGTCGTCACCTACAACGTCAGCGGCAACGCCGCCGACTTCTTCGGCGGCGATGCGGCGCTCATCGGGTCGTATCACGGCGGCATCCGCGTCTTCCAGAACCAGGGCGGCACGAACAACAAGGCGCTGGTGCTGCGGTTGCGGGGCACCAAGAGCAACAAGAGCGGCTTCGGCGCCCGCGTGACCGTCAATGCCGGAAATGGCGACATCGTTCGCGAGCTCAGCTCGAACACCGGCCATCGCGGCAACGCCAGCCTCGAGCTGGTGGTCGGCGTGGG